>JAFPTE010000247.1 GCA_017400415.1 Oscillospiraceae bacterium | reverse complement strand
TGAATCTTTTCATACCCAGATTCCTGGGCGACGTGACGGACGGGCTCCGGGCCCACGTAATGACCGCCCAGGACGTGCTCGGCATAGCCGTCAGGGTGGTAATATGCGGCGTGGTCATCGTTGCGGGAAGATTTCTCTACCTGGAGACCCTGAGCCAGCGCTATTATAACGAGCACAAGACCGGCGATATGATGAGCTACTTCACCAACGACCTGGAGGCCATAAGAATGGCTATCGGCCCGGCCATCGTCTCCGCCTTTGACGCCACGGTGCTGACCGCCCTGGTCCTTTACCGCATGATAACCCAGGTGGATGTGCGGCTCACGCTGTACACCCTTATACCTATGGCGATAATCGCCGTCTTCGGCTATTTTTACGGTGAGCTCATCGAGCGGCGCTGGTCCCAGAAGCAGAAGACCTTTGCCCAGCTGTCCGACGCCGTGCAGGAGAGCATCTCCGGCGAGCGGGTCATAAAGGCCTTCGTCCAGGAGGATCTGGAGCTGGAGCACTTCAAAAAGGTCAATGACCGCAACAGGAAAACCGCCCTGAGCGTTCTGAAGCTGGACACGGCCTTCGGCCCCGGCCTGCGGTTTCTGGTGGGCATTACCTACGTTATCGCCATTGTGTACGGCGGCAGGCTCACGGTGACCGGCGATATAACCCTGGGACAGTTCGTGGCCTTCAACTACTATATCGGCTCTCTGGTGTGGCCCATGATAGCCATGGGCGACGCCGTGACCATGGTAAGCCAGGGTCTGGCAGGCCTGGGCAGACTCCATGAGGTCTTCGACGCCGAGCCGGATATAGTGGACGACGCCCGGCCCGACGAGGTGAGTGAGATAAAGGGCGACGTGGCCTTTGAGAACGTGACCTTTACCTATAAGCCGGAGCTGGACAATGCCCTGGAGAACATTACCGTCCATATCCCGGCAGGGGAGACCCTGGCGGTCCTGGGCCGCACCGGCGCCGGGAAGACCACCTTTGTAAATCTTCTGGCCCGGGTGTACGACGTGACGGACGGCAGAATAACCATTGACGGCCACGATGTGCGGAAGATACCCCTGAAGGTCCTGCACGAGAATATCGCCTATGTGCCCCAGGATAACTTCCTCTTCTCCAATACCATCGCCGGCAATATCTCCTTCGGAAAGCTGGACGCCGGCAAGGAGGAGATAGTAAACGCCGCCGTAGCTGCGGATATCCATGACAATATCATGGACTTCCCGGAGGACTATGACACAATGGTGGGCGAGAGGGGCGTGACCCTCTCCGGCGGGCAGAAGCAGCGCACCAGCATTGCCCGTGCCCTTCTGAAGGACAGCCCCATTCTCATTCTGGACGACTCCCTCTCCGCCGTGGATACGGATACGGAGGAGACCATCCTGGCAAATCTCAAGGCGGCCAGAGAGGGCAAGACCACGATCATGGTTGCTCACCGTGTATCCACCGTCGCCAATGCGGACCACATCCTGGTACTGGAGAACGGCAGGGTGCTGGAGTACGGCACTCACGATGAGCTGATGGCAAAAGACGGGGCCTTTGCCGCCATCGTCCGGAAGCAGCAGCTTGAAAAGCAGCTGGCTATGGAAGACTGAGGGGGTGAGGGATAATGGCTAAAATGCGGGAAGAAAATCCCGAAATCCACTATAACGGCAGCGTTTTCGGCAGGATGCTGGAATACGTCCGGCCCTATTGGAAGCAGGTCATAGTCTGCCTTGTGCTGGCCCTGGTGCTCACCGCCCTGGACCTCTACCGGCCTATCCTCATCGGCCAGGCCATCGACGACAATATTGAGGGCTACGATTACCCCTATGTCTACTCCGCCGGGGAAAACTCCGTATCCTATAAGGGCGAGAGCCTGGTGAAGCTCACCAAGGAGACCTTTGAGACCGACAGCCGGGACGACTATGCCGTCACCGTGCTCTATGAGGATGCATACTACTTCTTTACCCATCTGACCCACGCCGACTGCGCCGCTGTTCTGGAAGCTGCGGACGAAATCGACGCCATGACCCTCTCTGACGGGACGCTGACCGTGCCCGCCGGGGGGAAGAGCTTTTCCGGTGCGCTTCTGACAAACGATGAGATGTCCGCCCTGCGGCGGACGGACCTGGAGGGACTTTACAGGATTGCCGTTATTTACGGCATCGTGCTTATTGTCTACGCCGTGGCCGGCATAACGAACCGCTGGATGCTGGAGACCCTGGGCCAGAATATTGTCTACACCATCCGCAATGAGCTCTTTTCCCACATCCACTCTCTGCCTCTGCGGTACTTCGATACAAACCCCGTGGGCCGCATTGTCACAAGGGTGACCAACGATGTGGAGTCCATCAACAGCATGTACACCCAGATAATAGTCCGGCTCTTTGAGAATTTTGTTCTCATCGTGGGCTATGCGGTGGTAATGATCAATATCGACTGGAAGCTGGCCCTTCTGAGCTTTGCCTTCCTGCCCGTGATTTTCGGCATCACCATCTGGTGCCGCACGGAGTCCCGGAAGATTTACCGGGTGGTCAGAACGAAGATCTCCGCTCTTAACACCTTCCTCTCCGAAAACATCTCCGGCATGAAGCTTATTCAGATTTTTGCCCGGGAGAAGGAGAAGGCGGAGGAGTTCAGGGGCCGCACCACGGACCTTTACAAGACCCAGATGAAGGAGCTGCTGCTGGTCTGGATCTTCCGGCCCCTCATATTCCTGGTGGCCAACGCCGCCCTGGCGGTCATTCTGTACCGCTCCGGCGTCAGCGTCCTCTCCGGCACCCTTACTCTGGGCACCATGTACATCTTTATAAACTACATCCGCTCCTTCTTTGAGCCTATCCAGGAGCTGGCGGACCAGTTCGCCACCCTTCAGAACGCCCTGGCCTCCGCAGAGAAGATTTTCACCGTCCTGGATGAGGAAAACACCATCAGGGAGAAGGAAAACCCCACATCCCTGGGCACCGTCAGGGGCAAGATTGAGTTCCGCCACGTCTGGTTTGCCTACGAAGGGGAAGAGTATGTGCTCCGGGACGTGAGCTTTGTCATCAACCCCGGCGAGAAGGTGGCCTTCGTTGGCGCAACCGGCGCCGGAAAGTCCAGCATCCTGAACCTTATCGGCAGATATTACGATATTCAGCAGGGCCAGATACTCATTGACGATGTGGATATCCGTGAGCTCTCCACCAGGGAGATACGCCATGCCATCGGCCAGGTCCAGCAGGATGTTTTCGTCTTCACCGGCGATATCAAGAGCAATATCCGCCTTCTGGATGATTCCATCACCGACGAGCAGGTGGAGCAGAGCTCCGTGGCCGTCAACGCCGACCGCTTCATCGAGAAGCTGCCGGGCCGCTATGACGAGCCCGTCACCGAGCGCGGGGCGACCCTCTCCGCCGGTCAGCGCCAGCTTCTGAGCTTTGCCCGGACCCTGGCCTATGACCCCAAAATCCTTGTTATGGATGAGGCCACCGCCAATATCGACACGGAGACCGAGGAGCTTATTCAGGACGCCCTGAAGACCCTTATGGAGGGCCGCACCACCATCATGGTGGCCCACCGCCTGTCCACCATCCAGCATGCGGACAATATCCTTGTCATGCACAAGGGTAAGATCCGTGAGTCCGGCACCCACCAGGAGCTTCTGGAAAAGAACGGTATTTACAAGAAGCTCTATGATATTCAACAATAACAAAGCCATAGCCGTCTGCACCTGGCAGGCGGCTATTTTGAGGAGAAAATGGAGATTTCTTTCAGAAAAGCGGCCCTGCAGGACCTGGATGAGGTCGTTTCCCTTTACGCCGCCGCCGTACGACGCATGAACGAAAACGATATCTGGCAGTGGGATCCCTCTTATCCGAATCGGGACGTCCTTCGGGAGGATATAGCCTCCGGGTCCCTGATAATCGGCCGGGCGGAGGGGCGCACTGTCTCCGCCGTGGCGTACAATCTGAAAAGCGACGATATCACCCACGCCGCCCGGTGGCAATATACGGAGGCCAACTACAGAATTGCCCACAGGCTGTGCGTCTCGCCTGACTTTTCCGGGAGGGGCGCCGGGCGCAGAACGATGCTGTTTCTTGAAGAGCTCCTGCGCTCTGAGGGGATTGAGGCTCTGCGGCTTGACACCGTTTCTGAGAATGAGCCTGCCCTGGGGCTCTACCGCTCCCTGGGCTATGAGGTGAGGGGGACAAGGCAGTATGAGCGGGGCACCGTGTACTTTATGGAAAAGCGTATATGAGGGCAGGGCGACAAATAACCAAGTTTTTGCCATATTGATTATTGCGTAGACTGACGGTTTCATGTATAATAATAAGCTGTGGGATTGGGGCACCTTTGCCCGGTCACACAGCCTGAAGACCCTGCAGATTATAAGTCACCGCTGAATAAGGAGACGTTATGAAGGACACCTACGAAAGCCCCCTTGTTTCCCGCTATTCCTCAAAAAGGATGCAGTACATCTTTTCCCCGGACTTTAAGTTTTCCACCTGGCGCCGTCTGTGGATAGCCCTGGCGGAGAGCGAACGGGAGCTGGGCCTCAACATCACCCGGGAACAGATAGATGAGATGAAGGCCCATGTGGAGGATATCGACTACGACCTGGCCGCAAAGTACGAGAAAAAGCTCCGGCACGACGTAATGGCCCACGTGCACACCTTCGGCGAGGCCTGCCCCAAGGCAAAGCCCATCATTCACCTGGGCGCCACCAGCTGCTACGTGGGGGACAATACGGACATAATCCAGATGAAGGAGGGCTT
>JAFPTE010000246.1 GCA_017400415.1 Oscillospiraceae bacterium | reverse complement strand
AGCGCCGCATGAGCACCGTGAAGAGCTCCTCCGGGCACTTGTCCCGGATCTCCTCCTGAAGGTGGGTGAAGGGCACTATCTCCAGGGTCATCTTCCCGCACCAGGGGGAGATGAGTTTTGCAAGACTGATTACCTTCTCCTTGGCCAGCTCGGAGGTGTAGGGGAAGGAGAAGAAGTGCACCGGGATTATGCGCACGCCCCGCTTGGCGGCCATCCAGGTGGAAACGGGGCTGTCAATGCCCCCGGAGAGCATGGAAACGGCCACGCCGTTGGCCCCCACGGGCATGCCCCCGGCCCCCTCCACGGGTATGCCGTGGACGTAGGCGGCAAAGTCCCTTATCTCCACGTTCACCACCACCTCCGGGTTGTGAACGTCCACCTTCACCTTCGGGAAGGCCTCGGCCAGCAGCCCCCCCACGTACTGGGAGACCTCAATGCTCGTCATGGGGAAGGACTTGTCAGAGCGCTTGGTCTCCACCTTGAAGCTCTTTGCTTTTTCCAGCTGGGGGCCCAGGTATTTCTTCGCCGTCTCGAAAACGGCGTCCTTGTCCTTTTCGCAGGCGGCGGCCCGGGAGACCGCCACGGCGCCGAAAACCGTCAGCATGGCCTCAAAGGCCCGGTCCATGTCGCAGTCATCGTTCTGGGGCTCCACGTAGGTGGTGGACTGGACCGTGTAGACCTTGAAGTCCCCCATGCCCCGGAGACGGCGGCGGACGTTGGCCATGAGCTTATCCTCAAAAAGCCGCCTGTTCAGGCCCTTGAGAACTATCTCGCCGTGTTTTAAGAGAATTATATCTTCCATTATTGTACCTTTCTGCCGGCGGCCAGAGAGAAGGAACAGCCGCACCAGCACTGGCGGTAGATTTCGTACTGACGGCACAGCTCGATGGAGCGCAGGTAGCCGTTTTTCTTCTTGAAGTCGGAATAGAGCCAGGTGAGGCCCTCCTCCGAAGCCAGGGCGGAGCCCACGGAGTTTATGAGCCCGGCGTTTTTGTGGGGGGAGACGGAGAGGGTGGTGCAGAAGTGCTCAATGCCCAGCCGCTTTGCCTCCCTTGCGGTCCCGGAAAGCCGCAGAGAGAAGCAGGCGCCGCAGCGCTCGCCCCCCTCGGGCTCCCCCTCCAGGCCCCGGGCGGCCTCGTAGAAGTCCCTGGGCTCGTAGGGGCCCCGGATAATGTCGATATCCTCCATGCCGGAGGCCCGGAGGAGCTTTGGCAGCTCACCAAAGCGCTTTTCGTACTCCGCCTCCGGGTGGGTGTTCGGGTTATAGTAAAACAGCACTATGCGGAAGTGCTCATGGAGTCTCTCCAGTACGGAGCTGGCGCAGGGGGCGCAGCAGACATGGAGAAGGAGGTCCGGCCTTCTGCCACTAAGGGCCTCCAGCTGGGCCTCCATAACCCTGTTGTAATCGGTGCGCTCCACTTACTTGCAGAGGGCGGCGGTGTCCATGGCGATCATGAGCTCCTCGTTGGTGGGGATAACGAAGATCTTCACCCTGGAATCCTCGGCGGAGACAAGGGCCTCGGTGCGGCAGCCCTCGTTCTTTGCCTTGTCCAGCTTCACACCCATGAACTCCAGCTCGCTGGCGATGCGCTGACGCATGAGCCAGTCGTTCTCGCCCACGCCGGCGGTGAACACGATGGCGTCCACGCCGCCCATGGCGGCGGAGTAAGCGCCCACGGTCTTGCGGACCTCATAGAAGAACTTGTCCAGAGCCAGGGCGGCCCGCTCGTTGCCGTCCCTTGCGGCCTTGGCCAGGTCACGGAAGTCGGAGGAGACGCCGGAGATGCCCAGAACGCCGCTCTTCTTGTTGAGGATGTTCATCATGGTCTTGATATCGTAGCCGTAGATGCCCATAAGGTACTCAAGGATGGTGGCGTCGATATCGCCGCAGCGGGTGCCCATAGGCACGCCGGCAAGGGGCCCCAGGCCCATGGAGGTATCCACGCACTTGCCGTCCATAACGGCGGCCATGGAGGAGCCGTTGCCCAGGTGGCAGGTGATGATGCGGGTGCCGGCGGGGTCGTCGGCCTTGCCCAGCAGGGCCAGGCAGCGCTGGGAAACGTAGCGGTGGCTGGTGCCGTGGAAGCCGTAGCGGCGCACGTCGTCCTTCTCGTAGTACTCATAGGGAATGGCGTAGGTGTAGGCCTTGGCGGGCTGGGTCATGTGGAAGGCGGTGTCGAACACGGCGACCTGGGGCTTGCCGGGCATGGCGGCGGTGCAGGCCTCGATGCCCATGAGGTTGGCGGGATTGTGCAGGGGGCCGAGGGGGATGCAGTCGCGGATGGCCTGGATGCAGGCGTCGTTCACCAGGCAGCTCTCGGTGAACTTCGCGCCGCCGTGGAGGATACGGTGACCCACCGCGTCGATCTCGTCCATGTGGGAGATGACGCCGTTGGCCGGATCCACCAGGGCCTTCAGCACGGCCTGAATGGCCTCGGCGTGGGTGGGCATGGGAATATCGACGGCGTCGATCTTCTGCTTGCCGCCCACCTGGGGCTTGTAGGT
>JAFPTE010000245.1 GCA_017400415.1 Oscillospiraceae bacterium | reverse complement strand
TTGATGTTAACCATGGCTTGGCCTCCTGTGCATAATCATTCGCAAACCGATTATATAATACTCCCCGTGCTTTGTCAAGCACGGGGAGAGGGGGGTTATTTCCACAATAATGTTTCCTGAATACCGTCCGGTGAGAAATCGTATTTTATGAAGCCGCCGGAGATATGGTATATAAACCAGTTGTCCTGGCCGCCCATGGGGATAATTTCACGGAAGCCCTCACCGGCGGGCAGCTCCCAGGGGCCCTTGTAAAGGGTCCTGCCCTCCAGGTCGCACACCCAGAGCTGCCGCACCTGGCCCCCTCCGGCGGAGGCGATCACAATATTTTCCCCCATAAAGGGGTAATTGTAAACCGTATCCCCGTCCCGGAATTCAATGACCTTCCGGAAATGCCCGTCCTCCGCCTTCCAGAGGACGCCAAGACTGCCGCCGTCCACGGGACTGTTCAGGGCGACGAATATCTCCCCGTCCACGGTGACGTAAGAGGCGTTGATGACTGCGCCCTCAAGGGGAAGGGAGGCGACCTCGGTCACGTCACTTTCTCCCTGGGTCCAGCGAAGGACCCGGCAGGAGTCGGTCTCCGCCTCCCGGAGGATTATAACTGCGCCGTCCCCGCAGGTGAAGAAAGAAGTATTCCAGAGACTGCCGGAATAAACCCGGGAGAAGGCCGGGGAAAAGTCTTCGTCCCCCTCCAGCGCCAGGGTATAAAGGGCGAGGGTAGTCTGGGGCTCGCCCTCGATCACCTCCGGCGAAGCGGAGAGAAACCAGGCCTTTCCCCGGTGGAAGCGGGTCTCAAGGCCCACAGGGGGCAGGCTGCTCCGGTCAAGAGGCCGGAAGAACTCCCGGTTCGTGCCGTCCGGGTCCATGCGCCACAGGCCGCAGTTCGGCGGCATCCTCTGAAACCAGTAGAGCTTGCCGTCATAAAAACCCAGACTGCTCGTGTAGCCGGGGTAATAGGCGCCGCAGTTTTCGCCGTTGTGCAGGCACTCGGGCTTTGCGCAGAGAATGCCGCTCTCGCCGGTCTCCTTGTCCCAGAAGTGCAGGAACTGGCCGTCGGCGCCTATGTACGCATTCTCCGTCTCCACGAAGCTTCTGCCGGGCCAGTATCTGAAGCGGTTGTCGCTGTCCCTGTTTTCTTCCGCCGTGTCCACCGGCGCCGGAGCGCAGGCAGAGAGAAAAAGGGAGAGGAGCAGTATGATCAAAGCAAATCTTTTCATAATATCACCGCCCGGGCAGAATACTAAGCTCATTCTACCACAAAAAGACACACTGTCAAGTGAAGAAAACAAAAAGAGAGAACCGCAGATGCGGCTCTCTCTTTTTGGCACGCCTGGAGGGACTCGAACCCCCGGTCTCGCGGTTCGTAGCCGCGCACTCTATCCAGCTGAGCTACAGGCGCATTTGAAAGCCTGTATATAATAACACCGCAGTCCGGAAAATGCAAGCATTATTTTTTGAAAATCGAAAATTTTTTGCCGCCCTTGATAAAGGGGCGGATTTATCATATAATGAAGCCGTACAAAACGAGGAGGGGATAACATGCTGAAAATCGCATTCTACGACGCAAAGCCCTACGACAGGCCGTCCTTTGAAAAGTACGGCGCACCCCGGGGCCTGGAGTACCGGTTCCTGGAGACCAAGCTCAACCACGACACGGTGGAGCTGGCCCACGGCTGCGACGCCGTCTGCGTCTTCGTGAACGACACGGTGGACGCCTTCGTCATCGACCGGCTCTGTGAGCTGGGGGTCCGGCTCATAGCCCTGCGGAGCGCCGGCTTCAATAACGTGGACGTGCTCCACGCCTGCGGGAAAATCCCCGTGGTCCGGGTGCCCGCCTATTCGCCCTATGCCGTGGCGGAGCACGCCATGGCCCTGCTGCTGACCTCCATCCGCCGCATACACAAGGCCTATAACCGCACCCGGGAGTTCAACTTCTCCCTGAACGGCCTTACGGGCTTCGACCTCCACGGCAAGACCATGGGCGTTGTGGGCACCGGCAAGATAGGCCGCATCCTTATCGATATAGCCCGGGGCTTCGGCATGCACGTGCTGGCCTACGATAAGTTCCCAGCCCGGGGCACGGACTATGAATATGTGCCTCTGGAGACCCTTCTGGAGCGCAGTGACGTGATATCTCTCCACTGCCCCCTGACCGACGAGACCCGGCACATGATAAACGCCGAGGCCATCGAGAGAATGAAAAAGGGCGTGGTGATTCTGAACACCTCCCGGGGCGCCCTTATCGACGCCGACGCCCTTCTGGAGGGCATCAAGGCCCGGAAGGTGGGGGCCGCCTGCCTGGACGTGTACGAGGAGGAGGCGGACGTGTTCTTTGAGGACCGGTCCGGCCACATCCTCAACGACGACCGGCTCTCCCGGCTCATCTCCATGCCCAACGTAATCGTCACCTCCCACCAGGCCTTCCTGACGGAGGAGGCCCTGAACAACATCGCCGAGACCACCGTGCAGAACATCATCACTATTCTTGAGACCGGGGAGGAGTGCCCCAATGAGCTTACAAAGCAGTATTCCAACTAAGCTTCTGTCCCTTGCCCTCTGCGCCGCCCTGCTGGCAGGGTGCACCTTAAACGCAGAGCCTCCAGCCAAGCCCCAGGAGGAGCCCCTGCAGCTCATCGAGCCGGAGACCCAGGAGTCGGAGGAGAAAATTCCCTTTCACCGCACCCCGGAGCTTGTGAGCTTCACCCTGCCGAAGGAGAAGTTTCCCGACGACCTGGAGCGCCGGGCCTCCGAGGCCATCGACTCCGCCATTGAAAAGGCCGTTTCGTGCGTCCTCACCATGAAGGACAGCCGCCACAGCGCAAAATCCTACCCCTGGGAGCGGGACCCCAACGGCTACTTGGCGAAGCTCACCGACAAGGGGCAGAGCGCCCTGGAGCGCATAGCCCGGGCGGGGAGGGAGTTCAAGGAGGTAACCATCACCTCTCAGGAGTACGGCGAAAGCGTGAAGGACCTGTACTTCGATATTTACCTGCCCCTGACCTACTGCGAGCCGGCCCTGTCCAGCTATCTCTGTGTGGACGCCGACAGCCGCTACACGGCCCTGACGGCCTGCTACTTCGACCCGGCAAAGGACGCCAACTTCAAGGTCTCCGACGGGAAGACGGATATGAAAACCGTGAAGGAGGGGGCGGAGCTTCTGGACCGGGTCATAAAGCGCGTGGTCCGCTTCATGCCGGAGGGCCTGTGTACATACGATAAGTATTACTACCTGGCCGCCGTCATCTCCGAGAAGGTGACCTACGACAAGGCCCCCCGGAACCGCTTCACCCCCTACGGCGCTCTGGTGGACGGCCGGGCGGTCTGCGAGGGGTACAGCCAGGCCTTTTTCCTCCTGTGCCAGGAGGCGGGCCTCTGGTGCGCCTTCCGCCACGGCCTTCCCAAGGGGGAGGGCCACGTCTGGAACATGGTGAGGCTGGAAAGCGGGATTTACAACGTGGATATCACCTGGTCCGACGGTTACGGCGAGCCACACACTGTTGACTGGTATGACTGCTTTGTAAAGCCCGACGACGACTTCGACTTTGACGGCCATGCAATCACCTCCGGCCCCAAATCCACCGGCACCTTCGAGCCCTGCCCCTACGAGGGAGAAAAAAACACTTGACAAGGAAAGTTTGCTGTGGTAATCTTTTATTAAGATTACTGGAGCAAACTTTTTGCATGGAGGTGCACCATGAGAGAAGAGGCGGGAAGGATACTGCCCTCGGAGCTGGAGGTCATGCGTATACTCTGGGAGCGGGGTGAGCCCATGGGCCAGGCGGAGCTTATAAGGCTTCTGGGCGAGAAGCGTGGGCTCAAGGAGCCAACGGTGAAGACCTTTGTGCGGGATCTGAAGCTGAAGGGGGCCATAAGGCTTGTGAGCCGGGGGGTCTATGAG
>JAFPTE010000244.1 GCA_017400415.1 Oscillospiraceae bacterium | reverse complement strand
GACAAGGACTACGTGGAGAACGGGGAGCAGCGCATGGACCTCTACCGCCGCATGGCGGCCATCCGCTCCAAGGCCGACGCCGACGAGCTGCTGGACGAGATCGTGGACCGCTACGGCGACCCGCCCAAGGGGGTCATGAACCTGATCGACGTGGCCCTGCTCCGGGCCCGGGCGGCCCGGCTGGCCATCACCGACATCAGCCAGAAGGGCCCGGACGTGCTCTTCACCCTGCTGGCCCTGGACTTTGAGGCGGTGTCCCGGCTCTGCCAGACTCCGCCCTTCCCCGGCAGACTTTTCGTTCTGCCCAAGGGCAAGCCCACCCTGCGGCTGCGGCTGAACAAGGGCGAGAACAGTCTGAAGCTGGCTGTTCGCCTGGTGGAAGCCCTGGAAGCGATCGTCGATGAAAAAAACAGTAAAAAACCATGAAAACTGTAACGAATTGTCATTGCATTTTGCGGGCAAGCTGATTATAATAGGGTTTCGAAATCAGACCGAACCGAGCAAAGGGGGTTAAACGGTATGAGCAAAGGTAAATTTGAGGCCGGGCGGAAGAAGCCCGTCCCCGCGAAGAAAGAACCGTTTGCCACAGAAGATAATAACAAGGGCGGAAAGCTGAAGGGCAAGCTGTGGCCCATCCTGGCCGCCGTGGCAGGCGTCGCCGTGATTGCGGTGGGCGTTCTGCTGATTACGGGCAAGGCCGGATCCATCCTGCCCGGCGGACCCGACGCCACCGAGACCACGGAGGTCCGGGGCCTGAGCCGGGAGGAGCTGGAGGCCGAGGCCCTGAAGGTTGACACCACCCTCCGGCGGAACAACCTGGTGCTGACCCTGGCCCAGGAGCTGGAGCCCGGCCAGCAGACCGAGGAGCCCATCCTGGTGACGGTGACCCCCCGGGTCAGCGGCGCCGGCCTGAATCTGGAGCAGCTCCGGGCAGACCTGGAGGCCGAAAAGGGCAAGGTGGGCAAGGATAAGTATGAGCTGAAGCTGGAGGACTATCTGCAGCTGGACCGGGACGCGCTGCGCAAGCAGGCCGACGAGATCGTGGAGCAGTACGGCTCCGAGTTCGTGGAGACCCTGGTGGACCGGGGCGACCGGGTGCCTGCCGAGGATCCCGGGACCGAAGCCTCCTCTGAGCCCACGGAGCCCTCTGAAACCCCGGAGGCCACCCAGCCCGATGAGAGCGCCGAGACCACCGAGGCCAAGGAGGAGAAGCCCCAGACCAAGGGCGGCAAGCGCTCCGTCTATATCCGCAAGGGCGTCACCGGCCGCACCTTCAACGCCGACGAGATCTACAACGCGCTGCTGGACGCCTACAGCGCCGTCTTCGGCGAGACCGGCGCGGAAGAGCAGGCGCCTGCGGCCAAGCCCCTGGCGCCAGAGCTGACCTACACCCTGCAGAAGCCTCAGCCCATCGACGTGGAGGCCATTTACGACGAGTTCTGCACCGAGCCGAAGGACGCGGTGATGGATGAGAAGACCTTTGAGATCTCCGACGAAAAGAACGGCTACTCCTTCAACAAGGAGAAGGTTCTTGCCCAGGTGGAAGCCCTGGGCGAGGGCGAGGAGCTGCTGATCAAGCTCAAGAAGGTGAAGCCCAAGGTGACCGCCGAGGAGCTCCGGGCCACCCTGTTCCGGGACGTGCTGGCGGAGGCCCACACCGTCCACAGCGCCATCCCCGACCGGACCAACAACCTGATCCTGGCCTGCAAGGCCATTGACGGCACCATCATCCTGCCCGGCCAGACCTTCTCCTTCAACGGCGTCGTGGGCGAGCGGACCCCGGAGAAGGGCTACAAGCCCGCCATCGCCTATGTGAGCGGCGGCGCCTCCAAGCCGGAGACCGGCGGCGGCGTCTGCCAGGTGGCCTCCTCCATCTACTATGCCGTGCTCCAGGCGGATCTGAAAACCGTGGAACGGGCGCCCCACATGTACCTGGTGGACTACGTCCCCGGCGGCATGGACGCGGCCATCTACTGGGGCCAGCTGGATTATAAGTTTGAAAACAACAGCCCCTACCCCATCCGGATCGACGCCTCCGTTTCCAACGGAAAGG
>JAFPTE010000243.1 GCA_017400415.1 Oscillospiraceae bacterium | reverse complement strand
GTCCCCCCGCTCCACCGTATCGCCCTTTGAAACAAGGTTGGACTGCATGTGGGCGTAGAGGGTGGTGTACCGGTTGCCGTGGTCAATGACGATATAGTTGCCGTAGCTGTCGCTGTATGCGGCGGCGATGACCGTGCCCCGGTCCGCCGCCAGAACCTGAGCACCGTAGCCCAGGCCGGAGATGTCTATGCCGTTATG
The DNA here is from genome assembly GCA_017400415.1 of Oscillospiraceae bacterium. GTDB lineage: Bacteria > Bacillota > Clostridia > Oscillospirales > Oscillospiraceae > RUG626. The sequence continues at coordinate 3,374 of JAFPTE010000243.1, read as the reverse complement.
GAAGGTCTTCTTCCCGGTGATGGGGTGGGTGCTCCAGCCGTAAAGGCCGGTCACCATCCCTGCCCTGGGTGAGGGCCAGGTGAAATAGTCGCTGCCCCGGACCCGGGAGGTGTCCACCTCCCCGTCCTCCTGCAGCTTCAGGATCTGCCGGTAGATGCGGCTGGCGTCCTCATCAATGGCGTCTGAGTAGGCCGTGAAGGCCTCCTTATCCTGCTCCAGCTGGCTTATGAGCTCCTCGGCGTCACCCAGAAGCCCCGAGAGCTCCCGCCGTGAGGCATCCAGAGATGCGGCCACGGTATCACGCTCACGGATGAGCGCATCAACCTTTTCCGCAGCCTGGGAGGTGGCCTCCTTTGCGTCCAGATACTCCTGGTACACAAGCTTGTCCCGCTCGCTGATGGCCCGGACTGCGTCCAGCCGGAAGAGCATATCGGAAAAGCTGGTGGCCTGGAAAATCATGGCAATCACGCTCATGGGGCCGGACTCCTCCATGGCCCGCATGCGGGTCTTATAGAGGCTCCAGGCCTCCTGCTCCCGGACCTTCAGCTCCTCCACCTCCGCCTGCTTATTCTCTGCCAGGGCGTCGTACATGGCAAGCTGAGCGAGAATGTTGTCTATTTCGGACTGCTTAAGGGCGGCCTGCTGGTCCAGGCGCTGCTTTTTGACCCTGGGCTCCGCCTGGCGGAACTCCTCAGAGTTTATGCGGCTTTTGGTGTCCTGGAGCTCCTGACGGATGGCTGCCCCCTGGTCCTTCAGGCCCTGCAGGGCCTCGTCAGACGGGCCCTCCTCATCCGCTTTTGCGCCCCATATAAGGCCGGAAAACAGCACTGCGGCGCACAGGACGAGGCACAGAAGGCCCCGAAGGTGTTTTTTCATACTTTCAGATAATTTTTGATGGCAATAAGGCTGCCGATGACGCCCACAAAGAAGCCGATGGCCAGGAAAACGATAAGGAGCGGCAGGGCAATTGTGTTGAAGGGAATGGTGGTCAGGAAGCTGAAGCCGCTGCCGGCCACAATCTGCTCCGTAACGAAGCGGTAAATGCCGTACTGCAGCAGGTAGGCGGTCAGGGACCCTACCGTTGCAAGCACCAGGCCCTCCACCACGAAGGGCCAGCGGATGAAGGAGGAGGTGGCGCCTACCATCTTCATGATGGCTATCTCATCCTTGCGCTCATAGGTGGCGAGCTTGATGGTGTTGGACATGATGAAAAGGCTGACGATGAACAGCATGGCCACCAGGACCACGGACACCGTTGTGACGATTCTGCGGATGCGGACAAAGCCCTGGCTTATCTCGATGTGGGCGTTCACGCCGCCTATGCCGGGGGTGTTCCGGAGGTCTTCCCGGGTCTGGGCCATCTTGGAAAGATCCTCAAGGTTTATTATGTAGCGGTGACGGAAGATGGAGGGCTCCAGCCCATCAAACATGGTGGTGCCGCCGTAGTCCTCTTTGAATTCGTCCATGGCCTGCTCGTTGGAGATGAACTGGGCGCTGGCCACGTTGGGAACGGCCTCAAGCGTCTTCTGCAGGGCCCGGGCCTCCTCCTCGGTCAGGGACTCGTCCACATAGGCCAGGACCTGGTTTTCGTTCTCCATGGCCAGGATTATATTATCCACATTCAGGCTCAGGAGGGTGAAGCTGCCCATGATAATCAGGCAGGCCACGATGATGCAGATGGATGCAAAGGACATGAAGCCGTGGTTGAAAACGCTCTCCACGCCCTCTTTTATGTAATATCCGGCACGGTTGCTCATGAGTAGTAGCCGCCTCCTGTTCTGTCGCTGATGATGCGGCCGCCGTCAATGGAGATGACCCGCTTTTCAAAGTTGTTAACGAGCTCCTTTTCGTGGGTGACCACCAGGACCGTGGTGCCCAGCTCGTTTATCTTGGACAGGAGCATCATTATCTCAAGGCTTCTGGCAGGGTCCAGGTTGCCGGTGGGCTCATCGGCGATAATAAGCTCCGGGTTGTTCACCAGGGCTCGGGCAATGGCCACACGCTGCTGCTCCCCGCCGGAGAGCTCCTGGGGGCGGCGCTTGGTGCGCCGGTCAAGGCCCACAAGCTCCAGAACATATGGCACCCGGCGCTTTATCTCCTTGCCGGAGGCGCCTACCACCCGCATGGCGAAGGCCACGTTCTCATATACGCTCTTGTTCTCAATGAGGCGGAAATCCTGGAACACCACGCCCAGGGTGCGGCGCAGGTAGGGCAGCTTGGAAAACCGGATGTTGCCCATATCGTAGCCGTTTACGTAAACGGAGCCGTCCATGGGGGCTATCTCGCCGGTGATGAGCTTGATGATGGTGGTTTTACCTGAGCCGGAGGGACCCACCAGGAAGACGAATTCCCCGTCCTGGATTTCAAAGGATACCCCTTTCAGGGCCTTTGTGCCGTTTTCATAGGTTTTGAAAACGTCCGTAAATTTAACCATATCGAAAAGATTCCTTATGCGTTTTGATTCTGAGAATTCAGGTATTTCTTGACCATCAGGGCTACCTTGAAGACGATGGCCTGGTCAAACTCCCGCAGGTCAAGGCCCGTGAGCTTCTTTATCTTGCCCAGGCGGTAGACCAGGGTATTCCGGTGGACAAACAGCTTGCGGCTGGTCTCGGAGATGTTCAGGTTATTGTCAAAGAACTCGGTGATGATGCCCAGAGTCTCCTCATCCAGGGATTCGATGGGGTTTTTCTTGAAGACCTCAGACAGGAACATCTCGCACATGGTGGTGGGCAGCTGGTAAATAAGGCGGCCGATGCCCAGACTCTCATAGCTGATGATGGTGTTCTCGGTATCGAAGATCTTGCCTACCTCAATGGCGATCTGGGCCTCCTTATAGCGGTTGGCCAGCTCACGCAGGTGATAGGAAACGGAGCCTACGCCGATAACGGTCTTGATCTTCAGCTCGTCCATGAGGTTTTTCTCGATGGCCGTGGCGATCTTCATGAGGTCCTTCTCTTCGGTGTTGTTCCCAAGCTCCTTGATAACGGCGATATCGCTCTCGTTGATGGAGATGACAAAGTCCTTCTGCCGGTCCGGGAACTGGCGCTTGAGCATATCCACAGCCATAATGTCCGAACGGCTCAGCTGGCGCACATAGAAAACTGCTCTGGGCACATCTGCCACAAAGTGCAGCTCCTTGGCGTGTACGTAAATATCTCCCGGGAGAATGTTTTCCGTGATAATGTTCTTTACAAGGGCAGAGCGGTCGTACTTCTCTTCGTAATAAGCCTTTGCACTGGACACGGCCACGGCTGCCATGATGGAAAAGCTGGCGGCCAGCTCATCGGCGCCGTCCACGAACACGGCATAGTCAAAGGTCATATCGGAGCCGGAGACGATGCGGAAGGTCCGGGAGCCGATAACGATGCTCT
>JAFPTE010000012.1 GCA_017400415.1 Oscillospiraceae bacterium | reverse complement strand
TAACCTTATGCATTATACACTATGAATTCCGGAATGACAACACATTTTTCATTTTTTCGGAAAAAATAATCCTCCAAATTCAGCGATATCTACAAAACCGCCGCTCCCTAAACCGGAAGCGGCGGAAAGTATTGCTGTTATGCTCAGATAGCGTTGCCCTTAAGGCCGGACAGATCCAGGTCGGGCTCCTGAGGCTCTTCTTCCTCAACGGGGACCTCGGCAGTCTCGGCAGTCTTCTCCTCGGGCTCATCGTCATCGGGATGGTACATATCCAGGCCGGAGCCGGCAGGGATAAGCTTACCGATGATGACGTTCTCCTTAAGACCCACAAGCTTGTCGATCTTGCCCTTGGTGGCGGCCTCGGTCAGGACCTTGGTGGTCTCCTGGAAGGAGGCGGCGGACAGGAAGGAGTCGGTAGCCAGAGAGGCCTTGGTGATACCCATAAGGATGTGGGTGTAGGTGGGATGGACCAGGTCGGTCTCCCCTGCCTCCTCACGGGCACGGAGCTTCTCCTCCTCAGCACGGACCTCCAGCACGTCGGCCAGGGAGCCGGAGAGCAGATCCGTATCGCCTGCGTCCTCAACTCTGACCTTGCGCATCATCTGACGGACAATGACCTCGATGTGCTTATCGGAGATATCGATACCCTGCTGACGGTACACTCTCTTGACCTCGTCGATAAGGTACTGCTGAAGAGCGTCTCTGCCGGAAATACGGAGAATATCGTGCGGATTGAGAGCGCCGCCGGTGAGAATATCGCCCTGCTTAACGGTATCGCCGTCCTTGACCTTGATGCCGGAATTGTGGGCAACGGCGTAGGTGCGGATCTCGCCGTCATCGGGATTCTTGATGGTGATGGCAATCATGGCGCCCTTGTGGACCTCTTCCATGGAGACGGTGCCGGAGATTTCGGAGATGACGGCAGCCTTCTTGGGCTTGCGTGCCTCGAAAAGCTCCTCAACACGGGGAAGACCCTGGGTAATCTCAACGCCTGCCTCGCCGCCGGCGACGCCGCCGGTATGGAAGGTACGCATGGTCAGCTGAGTACCGGGCTCACCGATGGACTGGGCGGCGATAACGCCTACTGCCTCGCCGGCGTTGACGGTAATGCCGGTGGCCAGGTTCATGCCGTAGCAGTGAGAGCAGACGCCGCTCTTGGCCTCGCAGGTCAGGACGCTGCGGACTTTGACTTTATTGATTCCGTGGGCCTCCAGGACCTTGGCGGATTCGTGGACCAGCATATCGTCTCTGGTGAAGAGCACCTCGCCGGTGGCGGGATCCACAATGTCCTCAGCGGGATAGCGGCCGTGGATGGCGTTCTTGAAGGGATCCACGACCTGGTTGTTCTCTATCTTCTCCTGGGCCCAGATGCCGTCATGGGTGCCGCAGTCGATCTCACGGATGATGACATCCTGGGAGACATCGACCATTCGGCGGGTCAGATAACCGGAGTCGGCAGTACGAAGAGCCGTATCGGCAAGGCCCTTGCGGGCGCCTCTGGCGGAGGTGAAGTACTCCAGAACGGTCAGGCCCTCACGGAAGTTGGACTTGACGGGGATTTCGATGGTCTTACCGGAGGTGTTGGCCATCAGGCCGCGCATGCCGGAAAGCTGACGAATCTGCGCCATGGAGCCGCGGGCGCCGGAGTTTGCCATCATAAAGATGGGGTTGAACTCGTCCAGAGAGGACTGGAGGGCGTTGGTAACGTCCTGGGTGGTCTTCTCCCACTCGTGGACGACCAGACGGTACCGCTCATCATTGGTGATAAGACCGCGGCGGAACATGTTTTCAATGTTGACGACCTTCTTCTCGGTCTCGCCGATGAGCTTTCTCTTCTCCTCAGGAACAGTCATATCGGAGACGTTGATGGTAATGCCGCTGATGGTAGAGTACTTGTAGCCCTGGGCCTTGACGTTATCCAGCATCTCAACGGAGATGGCGAAGCCGTGCTTCTCGATGCAGCGGTCGATTATCTTGCCGAGTTCCTTCTTGCCCACCCGGAAGCTGATCTCCAGGTCGAACCTGTGGTTGGGGTCGGTGCGGTCAATGAACTCCAGGTCCTGAGGAATGGGGTTATTGAAGATGATGCGGCCCACGGTGGTGGTTATAATGCCGCTGGCCATGACTCCGTCAAACTCACGGGTCATGCGGACGTTGATGGGGGCGTGCATTCCGATATCACCGGACTGATAGGCCATAATAGCCTCGTCAACGGAGCTGAAGGAGTGGGTGCCCTTATAGGAGGCGGGGGTCTTCTTGGCCTTCTCGGCGGCGTTGTTTGCCGCGCTGACAAGCTCGCCGTCCACAAAGGAGTTTGCGGGAAGGTCGGTATCGCCGGGGTCGGTGACGAAAATCTGCTCAGCGCCCTTCTCTGCCTTGCCCATGCGGATATAGGTCAGATAATAGGAGCCCAGAATCATATCCTGAGTGGGTATGGTTACAGGCAGACCGTCACGGGGGTGCAGCAGGTTGTTGGCGGAGAGCATGAGGATTCTTGCCTCAGCCTGTGCCTCTGCGGACAGAGGAACGTGAATAGCCATCTGGTCGCCGTCGAAGTCGGCGTTGAAGGCGGTACAAACCAGAGGATGCAGCCTCAGTGCACGGCCCTCAACCAGGATGGGCTCGAAGGCCTGGATACCCAGTCTGTGAAGGGTAGGCGCGCGGTTCAGAAGCACGGGGTGCTCCTTGATGACCACGTCCAGGGCGTCCCAGACCTCGGTCTTGCCCTTATCCACCATCTTCTTGGCGGACTTGATGTTGTTGGCGCTGCCGTCCTCGACCAGTTTCTTCATAATGAAGGGG
>JAFPTE010000242.1 GCA_017400415.1 Oscillospiraceae bacterium | reverse complement strand
GGGCTTGTAGCCGGCCTTCTCGATGGCCTTCAGGATGAGCTCGATGGCGTCCTCATCTCCGCCCAGGGAGTTGGGAGCAAAGCCGCCCTCGTCGCCAACGGCGGTGACGTCCTTCATATCCTTGATGAGCTTCTTCAGGGTCTGGAAGACCTCGGCGCACCAGCGGAGACCCTCACGGAAGGACTCGGCGCCCACGGGCATGACCATGAACTCCTGGGTATCGACGGAGGAGTCCGCATGGGCGCCGCCGTTCAGGATGTTCATCATGGGGACAGGCAGGCGGTTGCCGTTCACGCCGCCCAGGAAGCGGTACAGGGGGATATCGAGGGCAGTGGCGGCAGCTCTGGCAGCGGCGATGGAGACGGCCAGGATGGCGTTGGCGCCCAGGTTGGACTTATCCTTGGTGCCGTCGGCCTTCAGCATGGCAGCGTCCACAGCGTAGGTATCGGAAGCGTCGATGCCGATGATGGCCTGGGCGATGACGGTGTTGATGTTCTCAACAGCCTTCAGGGTGCCCTTGCCGCCGAAACGGCTCTTGTCGCCGTCACGGAGCTCCAGAGCCTCGAACTCACCGGTGGAAGCGCCGGAGGGGGCAGTGCCCCGGCCCACGGTGCCGTCAGCCAGGGTGACCTCGGCCTCAACGGTGGGGTTGCCGCGGGAATCGAGGATCTCACGGCCGATTACTTTTTCAATTTCAAGATAGCTCATTGGAATTACCTCCTATGAAATATTGTTTTTTATTTGACAATCGGATTATAACATATTATGGCTTTTTAGGCAAACCGAATTTTCATATTTTTAGGGCCGCCGGGCATTTTTCTTTTGGTAATTATGACGTTTTGGGCCCTTCCGGCAGCTTCACGGGGCCGTGAAGCCCCGCCGTGGCGTCCACCGGCAGGGAAAAGGCTATGCCGTGGCCGGCGGCGGCAAGGCCCGCCTCCTTATAAATGGCGGTGAGCACCTTATCCTTTATCTCCTCCGGCACCAGGATCATAACGACCTCCTTATCCGGCTGGATGGTTATATGGAAGAACTCCTCCGCCTCCTGGGAGGCGGTGCCCCGGGCACGCAGAAGGGTGCCGCCGGTGGCTCCGGCGCCCCGGGCCGCATCCATGACCGTCTGGGAAAAGCCGGCGTTTATGATGCACATGATGAGCTGATATTTCTTATCCATCACATTTCTCTCCTCTCGTCCGCCAGGAAGCTGTAGGAAATCTTGCCGATTATGCTCTCCAGGGGTATGGCCAGGGCTATGCCCGCCCCGCCCCGGAGGGTGCGGAAGCGCTTATCCAGGGCCTCCATTATATCCTCGAGCCGGTCCTTCCGCACAAGGCTCAGGATGCAGCTTTGCTGATACTCCGCCAGGCCCAGATACTGCAGTATCTCCCGGCTGGCAGTGCCCTTGGCGCCCAGGGAGAGCTGCAGGTTTGCGCCCATGGTCTCCAGAAGGTCCATGTAAAACCCGGCCTTGCCCTTCTCGCAGACGGTTATTATAAGCTCCAGCTTCACCGGAGCAACCTCATGGGCAGGTGCTTTTGCCGCCATTTGCTCCTCCTACGAAAAATAGATGATCTGGCCGTCGTCCGCCGCCAGGATGCGGCGCATGGCCCGCTCCTCCCGGACCCGGCGCCGGACCATGGCCCGGAAGCCCAGGGTCTGGATAGTGATTAGGGGCGTCATGGCCACCATGGCCACAATGCCGAAGGCGCTCTCCAGAACGGCGTCCGCACCCCGGAGGGCGGCGCAGGCGCCGATGGCCAGGGGCAGGATGAAGCCGCTGGTGAGAGGGCCGGAGGCCACGCCGCCGGAGTCAAAGGCGATGGCCGTGTACAGCTTGGGCACGAAAAAGCTCAGCCCCAGGCTCAGGGCGTAGCCCGGTATCAGATAGCACAGAACGGAAAAGCCCATTATCTCCCGCAGAAGGCTCAGGCCGATGGAGAGGCCCACGCCCACGCTCATGGCCACCGTCATCTGAAGCTTCGTAACCTCCCCGCCGGTTATCTCCTCCACCTGCATATTCAGCACGTGGACCGCCGGCTCCGCCAGCACCGTCACGGCACCCAGCAGAAGGCCGAAGCCCACCAGCAGATTCGGGCTCTCCCGGGCGAGCTGGCTGCCGATTTTAAAGCCGATGGGCATGAAGCCCACGTTCACGGCGGAAAGGAAGATGACCAGCCCCAGGAAGGTATAGCCCGCCCCTATGGCGATGCGGATAAGCTGCTTCTTAGGCAGCTTCAGAACGAAGACCTGCAGCACCCCGAAGGAGGCCAGAATGAGCAGCAGGGACCGGGCCACGTCCCAGGCGGTGAGGCCCACGGTCTTCCAGAGCTCCCACCCCAGCCGGGCGGACACGTCGTAGTCCCCCAGGGTGTAGGTAAGGCTGCCGGAGGCCGTCAGAGACAGGAAGAGCACCGCCATGACGGGGCCCACGGAGCACAGGGCCACCAGACCGAAGCTGTTCTCCCGGGCGTTCCTGCCGCCGGCGGTCAGGGCGATGCCCACCCCCAGGGCCATGATGAAGGGCACTGTTATGGGCCCCGTGGTGACGCCGCCGGAGTCGAAGGCCATGGGCAGAAGCTGCCCCTTCCCCTCCTCCAGAAGCAGGGCCGCCAGGG
>JAFPTE010000241.1 GCA_017400415.1 Oscillospiraceae bacterium | reverse complement strand
GGGGTGGCCGTCAGGCCGGGGGGATTGACAATACCAATCATAATCGCCCGGAGGGTTATCCTCCGGGCGAAGCTTTGCAATTATGTACTTATCAGAACCGGTATATAAAATGTCAATCACTGCCCTACATATCTCTCGCTGTAAAACATATACTGCTGGGCAAGGCCGGCGTTCCGGCCGAAAACGGAGGTATCCAGCCCCTGGGGGTAGTGCTCCCGGAGGGCTTTTTTTATCCACACGTCCACCGGGAAGGCGGAGGGCATGCGCAGGGAGAACAGAATCACGCAGTTGGCCACCTTCTCCCCTATGCCCGGCAGCTCCATAAGCCGCCTCTTGGCGGTGGGGTAATCCGTTTTGGCAAGGGCCTCCAGGTCCAGCTTCCCCTCCGCCACCTGCCTGGCCGCCGCCAGAATATATGGCGCCCGGTAGCCCGAGCGCAGGGGCGCCAGGTCCCCCTCGCTGAGAGAGGCCGTCCGCTCCGCCGTGGGAAAGGCTCTGTACTCCCTGCCGAAAAGCTCCGTCCTCTCCCCGTAAAGGTCCGAGAAGGTCTCCACGATTCTCTTTATCCTGGGGATATTGTTGCACTGGCTGATTATGAAGCTGCACAGGGTCTCCCACCGGTCCTGGGCCAGGATGCGGATGCCCTCTCCCCTGCGGCAGCACTCCGTCATGTACCCGTCGATTGATACAGCCCGGCGCCTTTCGGCGTAGCTCACGTCCAGGTCGAAATAGTCCCGCCAGTAGCTCTCAAAATCCTCCCTTGTGCCGGTTATGTAAACCCCCTCGGGCTTCTGGATGACCTGAGCCGCCCGGCCTCCGGCCACGCCGATGAAGGAGCCGTCCGGCTGCCTGTTCCAGCGGAAGCACTGGCCGCAGTCAAAAATCTTTCCGGCGTCAAAATCGTCCTCCGGCTGGAAGAGGACGCCGCCGGCTGTCTCTTTGTACTTCATGATTACCTCGTGTATATTTCTTCTCCTCCCGTGGCAAAATAGGCCAAAAGGGAGGGATCATTCTGAATTCAAGAACCTTTACATTGTCCTCCGCCCCGGCGGTCCACGCCTGGGCCGCCACCGTGGGGAAAAAGGAGGGTGAGGGCCCCCTGGCCCGGACCTTCGACACCGTATCGGAGGACAGCTTTTTCGGGGAGAAGACCTGGGAGAAGGCGGAGAGCGCCATGGTGAAGGCCACCTTTCAGACGCTCCTGCGGAAGAGCGGCCTGGCCTCCGGGGATATCGGGCTCATCTTCGCCGGGGACCTTCTGAACCAGTGCGTGGGCTCCTCCTTCGGCATAAGGGACACCCTGGTGCCCTACTTCGGGGTCTACGGCGCCTGCTCCACCATGGCGGAGACCCTGGCTCTGGCGGCCATGACCGTGGACGGGGGCTGGGCGGAAACTGCGGCGGCCCTGACGAGCTCCCACTTCTGCTCCGCCGAGCGCCAGTACCGGATGCCCCTGGAGTACGGCGGCCAGCGGCCCCCTACCTCCCAGTGGACGGTGACGGGCTGCGGCGCCCTGGCGGTGACAAGAGACGGCCCCGGGCCCTACGTTACCCACGTGACCCCGGGCCGCATAATCGACGCCGGAATCAAGGACGCCAACAACATGGGCGCCGCCATGGCCCCGGCGGCTCACGACACCATGAAGGCCCACTTCGCCGCCCTGAGCTCCTCGCCCCGGGACTATGACCTGATGGTTACCGGTGACCTGGGCGCCGTGGGCGCCTCCATTCTCCGGGACCTTTTCGGCATGGACGGGGTGGATCTGGGCTCAAAATACAACGACTGCGGCCTTATGATCTTCGACCGGAAGGGGCAGGACGTACACTCCGGGGGCTCCGGCTGCGGCTGCTCCGCCGCCGTTCTGTGCGGCTATATTCTGGACGGCATGCGCCAGGGGCGGTGGCGGCGGGTGCTGTTTACGGCTACCGGCGCCCTGCTGTCCCCTACCACAACTCTCCAGGGCGAGAGCATACCGTCCGTTGCCTGCAGCGTGGAGCTGCGGGCGGAAAGGAGCTGAAATGGATACTTTTCTCGCTTATCTCCGGGCCTTCCTGGTGGGAGGCGCCATCTGCGCCATGGCCCAGGTGCTGATTGATAAGACGAAGCTGACACCCGCAAGAATACTGACGATTTTAGTGGTTCTCGGGGTAATCTTAGGGGCCCTGGGGGTCTACGAGCCCTTCGCCCAGTGGGCGGGGTCCGGGGCCACGGTTCCCCTTCTGGGCTTCGGAAATCTCATTGCCAGGGGCGTCCGGGAGGCGGTGGAGAAATCCGGCCTCATAGGCGCCTTCACCGGGGGCTTTACCGCCGCAGCGGGAGGGCTTGCCGCCGCCGTCTTCTTCGGCTTTCTGGTGGCCCTCATCTGCAGGCCCCACGAGAAGGGTTAAGTCATTTTAGCACATCTCCCCGCTTCTTACAAGATACAGAAAAGGACCCGGCGCAATGCGCCGGGTCCGGATTATTAAAAAATGTTCTGCAGGAAATTGTAAAGGGCCAGGTGCCAGTTGCCCATGGAGTGATAGCGCATGGGGTAGACATCCAGGGAGGTGTTCTCCCGCGCCCTGAGTCTGGGGTCCACAGCCCTGATGGCCTTCCAGTCCGAAACCTGGCTCTCCAGGCCGAAGTCAAAGCTGCCGCTGGCCAGGTACCAGTATCTGATGGGCAGGTCCCTTGTCTCCGCGGTGAGATTGGCGCTCTCATAGTAATCCGCCGGGGTACGGGAGGCGGAGAAGGTGCCGAACCAGGCAAAGCAGTCCAG
>JAFPTE010000240.1 GCA_017400415.1 Oscillospiraceae bacterium | reverse complement strand
GGGAACAAGAAGAGGCTCCGGGAAACAATAGCAAAGACAAGCATTCTTGCAGCTTTGGTGGGCCTATCCACACTGGTCGTATGTGCTGTATTCCGCAGACCTATTATCTCGCTGTTCCTTAAGGAGCACGCTTTAGCTTCGATAGGTGAGAGATATATGCTGTATGTTATGGCAGGGGCCCCTTTTCTTGGCGTCGTTTATATAAGCACTAATTTCCTGCAGGCGATCAAGAAAGCAAAATGGGCTACTGTTTCTTCATTGTTGAGACAGGGCCTGTTGCTTATACCTCTCATGTACCTTATGCACCCCGCTTTCGGTTTTGAGGGGATAGCCGCTGCCCATATGGCTGCGGATATTGGAGCCGCTGCAATCGCGGCAATCATGTTTTTCATTGAATATAAGAGGACGGTGAGAATTCTGTGAATACATTGAATAATAATCTTTATAAATGCACGGAAAGCAAACTCAGGGAAGGATTGCTTTATTATATGCAAAAGGGGGAAGAGCCTACAGTTATCAAACTGTGCAGTTATGCCGGAATCAACAGGTCTACTTTCTACCGACACCATTCGGATGTTCTTGATCTGATGGAAAAAACTGAGAAGGAAATACAGATCGGTTTACTCAATTCATTTGAGCATAAAGAGGAATTCTTCGATCCGCGCCGGTGGCCACGTGCTGCTCTATCATGGGGACCAGATCCACGTTCATGACCACCCGGGGCCAGGACAGGATGGCGTAGTCCTCCTGGGTCCGGCGCACATAGCCCATGACGGACCGAAGGGCGTCCACCGCGCCCCGAAATACGCCGGCGTTGTCCTTGGTCATGAAGGGGGGCAGGATGAAGAGACCGTCGCGCTTCCTGTGCAGGTCCCATTCCTTGCCGGAGCCCAGATGGTCCATGAGGGAGTGATAGTTCTTTTCCGTCACCAGGCCCACGCTGGTGATGCCCGCGTTGACCATGTCGGAGAGGATGAAATCGATGGCGCGGTACCGGCCGCCGAAGGGGACCGCCGCCGTGGAGCGGGACAGGGTCAGATCCTTGAGACGGGTGGTGCGCTCGCCGGAAACGATGAGGCCGAATGCGTTGTTGGTCATAGCTTACGCCTCCTTTGCGGGCTGGTGGGGGTTTTCGGCGTTGACCACGGCGCCCTTGGCAAGATACGCTCTGGGGGGAATGGTCACGTCGTTGCCGATGAGGGTGATGTCGCCGGTGAGCTTGTTGTTCACCTTCTCGCCGGGGCGGACGGGGCCGCCCACCATGGAGTAATCGCCCACGATGGAGTTCTCGCCCACGATGGCCTTCTCCACGGTGACGTTCTTGCCCACCACGGCCTTGGGGAAGATGATGCTGTCCTTCACCGTGGCCCCCTTCTCGATGCGGGCGCCGGAGAAGATGACGGAGTTGGTCACCGTGCCCTCCACCACCGCGCCTTCGGACACCAGGGAATTGGTCACCTGGGCGGTGAGGCTGATGTAATGGGGCGGCATGACCGCGTTGCGGGTGTAAATGCGCCAGGCGTCGTCGTCGAGGTCCAGCACGGGCTCCTGGCCCAGCAGGTCCATATTGGCCTCCCACAGGCTCTGGATGGTGCCCACGTCCCGCCAATAGCCCTCGAAGGGATAGGCCACCATGACCTCGCCGCTGTTGAGCATGGCGGGGATGATGTTCTTGCCGAAGTCGTT
>JAFPTE010000239.1 GCA_017400415.1 Oscillospiraceae bacterium | reverse complement strand
GCGGCGAAAGGCCTTGACAAGGATGAGAAGGACAAGAAGTCCGGTAAGATCATCCGCCAGGAGCGCTATGCCGGCAGCATGAGCCGCAGCTTCTATGTGGGCGAGGAAATCAAGGAAGAGGATATCAAGGCCAAGCTGGAGCACGGTATTCTGACGCTGCAGATTCCGAAGAAGGAAGCAAAACCGCAGCTTCCTGAAAAGAAGTACATCGCTATCGAAGGCTGATTGATTTCTTAACAGCTCCCCACCAATCACGGTGGGGAGTCTGCTTTCAAGTGTCGGCTTAGCTGAAGGTATAATCCTTGAGTGCAAAGAAGGCCACAGGTTTCACTTCCTGTGGCCTTTTTGCTGTTATTTTATGTTTGCCTACAGGTTTCGACAGCACATGACAGTGCGCTCCGCTATCCGCTTCATCCGCCGCATTTTCGGCGAGACTTAATAATGGCCGCAGGGCTCCTTGTGGGGCGCCTGCGGCTTTTGCGCTCAGATGGGGCAAACCGATTTGACATTCTCCGCCGCCGTGGGTATAATACAGGGGAGAACGAAGCGGAAGGGGCTGAGGACCTGTGAACTGGAATCTGACCACGGCGGCGCTGCCGGTGCCGCTGCTGTTTCTGCTTGTGGGCCTTGCGGTGACCGTAGCCATCGACCCCTACATAAGCCGGAAGCACCGGACGGTCATGGGAATAATCATCGCCCTCGGCTTCCTGCTGACTGCACAGAACATCTGGGAGGACTTAGTGTCCGCCGGCAAGCCCCAATGGCTTCTGCGGACGAGCCTGGCCGTCTTCGGCTACACCATCCGCCCGGTGTTCCTTGTGCTGTTTCTCTATATCATCCGGCCGGAGCGGAAATTCCCGGGCTGCTGGGCACTGGTCATACTGAACTGGGCGATTCACATGACCGCCTTCTTCTCCCATCTGTGCTTCTGGATAGACGGAACAAACCACTATGAGGGCGGCCCCCTCAGCAGTACCTGCCTGGTAATCAGCCTTATTCTGATGGCCCGCTGGCTCTATGAGAGCGTGCAGTATTGCCGCTCCGCCCGCAGGAAGGATATTCTGATCCCCCTGCTTGTGGTGCTCGTGATCCTGGTCTCCACCTTCCTGGACAACCATGTGGGCTATTCGAAGCAGCCCGTCACCTTCCTGACCTTCGGCATCGCCGTAAGCGGCATGCTGTATTACATCTGGCTCCATATGCGCTTCGTGCAGGACCATGAGGAGGACCTGAAGGCCCGGCAGCGGATGCAGATAATGCTCAGCCAGATCCAGCCCCATTTCCTGTACAACACCCTCTCCGCCATCCAGTACCTGTGCAGCCACGACCCGGAGGCCGCCGGGGAAGTTACCGCCAAATTCTCCCGCTATCTACAGGGCAACATGAGCGCCCTCCAATACGACGGGGAGATTCCCTTTACCCGGGAGCTGGAGCACACCAGGATATATCTCGATATCGAAAAGGTCCGCTATGAGGACGCCCTGCAGATAGAATATGACATCACCTGCACGGACTTCTCCCTGCCCACCCTGACCCTGCAGCCCATTGCGGAAAACGCAGTGCGCCACGGCGCCAGAGGCAAGCGGGGCGTGGGCACGGTGGCCATAGCAACCCGGGAGTACCCGGACCGCTGGGAGGTCACCGTAACGGACGACGGACCGGGCTTTGACCCCTCCGCCCCGACCCTGGCGGATGACGGCCGGGACCATATCGGCATACAGAACGTGCGGGACCGGCTGGAGCGGCTGAGCGGCGGCAAACTCAGTATCCTGTCCGAGCCCGGAAAAGGCACCCGGGTCACCATTGAAATACCGAAAAAGCAGGTGAAAGCCACATGACCGTTTTTGCCATTGACGATGAGCCCAAGGCTCTCCGCCTTCTCCATGAGGCCATAGCCCAGGCAGAGCCCGGGGCAGAAATTACCGACTTCTCCGACGGCGCGGCCGCCCTGAAGGCCGTGCGGGAGCAGGGGCTGGTGCCTGAGGCGGTGTTCTGCGATATCGAGCTGCCGGAGATGAGCGGGCTTGCCTTTGCGGCGGAGCTCAAAAGGCTTGCCCCCGATGCGGGGATAGTCTTCGTCACCGGCTTTCCCAAATACGCCGCCGACGCATACCGGCTCCATGCCAGCGGCTATATCCTGAAGCCGGTTGGCGCAGACCGGGTCCGTGAGGAGCTGGACTATCTGGGTCTCCGGCGGGAGGAGCCGAAGCCGGATAAGCTGCAGGTCCGCTGTTTCGGCCATTTTGAGGTGTTCTGGCAGGGAAAGCCCGTCATATTCCAGAGAAAGCAGTCCAAGGAGCTGCTGGCCTTTCTCATCGACCGGGAGGGCAGGGCAGTCTCCGCCGAGGAGATTGCCGCAGCCCTCTGGGAGGACGACTGCAGCCTGACGGACGCCAAGCACCGCATCCGCAACCTGCTGACGGACCTGCGGAAAACCCTGCGGGAAATAGGCATGGAGGACGTTCTGATCCGGGAGCGGCGGCAGCTGGCTATCTGCCGGGATCTGGTGGAGTGCGACTATTACAGGATGCTGAAGGGCGATATGGCTGCGGTCAACGCCTTTGACGGAACGTATATGTCCGAGTACAGCTGGGCCGAGCTGACTGCCGGCAGGCTGTATTTCCGGCAATAAGAAACAAAAAAGTCCGGGGTGTCTTGCACCCCGGACTTTCCTTATCCGGTATTATGCCTTATTTGTCAGATTGTCGTAATTCATGAGGACCTGAGCCGCCTCCGCCCTTGTGGCGGGAGTCTTGGGATCCAGAACGTCCTCGCTCCGGGGAGCGAAAATGCCCTCGTGAATGGTCCACTGCAAGGCTGCCATAGCCCAGGGGCTGGTCTCAAAAACGTCGTCATAGCTCAGGATGTTGGTATCGTCGCCGGTGGTCACGTCCACGCCCCGGTTCTTTCCGAAGCGGTACAGAACGGTGACCAGCTGCTCACGGGTGACCGGGGACCTGGGGCTGAACTTGCCTGTGTCGTAGCCCAGCATGATGCCGTTTTCGGCGCACCAGAGGACGGCGTCATAGTACCACTTGCCCTCCTCCACGTCGGAGAAGACCGTCTTTCCGGTCACGTGGGGGGAACCCGCCATGCGGTAGAGAACCGTTGCCAGCATGGCTCTGGACATGGTGCCGTCGGGGGAGAAGGTGTCCTCCGTGGCGCCCACAAACCAGCCCTTGTCGAAGCAGTGATAAACCGCAGCATAGAAGGCATCGTCGGCGGAAACGTCCCTGAAGGTGTCCCGGGCGGGGACCTCCGGCTCGTCGTAAATGACAATGATGTTCCACTGCCACTTGGCGGTGAGGCACATGTAGTCGCTGTCAACAACGCCGTTTTCAAAGTCCCAGGGCTCGTCGTTATAGTACCAGCCCAGGAAGCGGGAGGAGGGACGGGTGGGGTCGGCGGGCTTTTCAATCTTCCCTCCGGCCTTCACAACCTGCATCTCAATCTCCGTGCCGCCGTCGGTGTCGAAGTAAACCTGGGCCTCGTCGGTGATGGGGCCGATGCCCGTGTGAACGGCCAGCTCATGGCCGTTCTTCATGACCTTGAAGGTCACGTTCCTGCCCAGGTCGTTTTCGGTGAAGGTGTAGGTCCTGCCGGTGGCGCCCTCAATGGGGATGTAATCGGTGCGCTGGGAGGTGTAGCCGTAGGGGGTCATGTATTCGGTGGTGACCTCATAGCACCACTGGAAGGTGTAATCCTCGCTCTCCGGGTCCGCCTGGGCCTCAACGGTGGCGCCCACCAGGAGGTTTACGGGATAGAGGCCGGTGCCGTCAATGCCGGTAATGAAGTCTGCGCTGACGGGTTCCGAGGGGTAGGAGCTTCCGGTGCCCATGAGCCGGGTGAAGACGGTGTACTCGGTGGCGGCTGTCAGGTCCCTGAAGCGTACGGTCTCGCCCTCATGGAACCACTGCCTGTCGGCGTTTTCCCAGTCCTCGTCCGTGGGCTCGGCGCCCTTTTCAAGGATGATGTACTCCTGGGGCAGGTAGCCCTGCATGACGCCGTAGACGCCGATGCCGTCGGAGCTTGTGAAGAAGGCCCGGGGCTTCTCGGGGGCGGCGTCGGGGGTGAGCTTCACGGCGTCAAGGGTGTCGCAGTCCCCCACAAGCAAGGTGCCGGCGAAGACCCTGACCATAATGACGTACCCTACGTCGCCGGAGGATACGGTGTAAGTGCTGCCGGAGGCGCCCTCAATGACCGTGGGGGCCGGGTCGTCGGGATTCAGGCGGTACCACTGGTAATTGAGGCCGGCGGTCTCGGGGTCCGGGGAGGCCGTTATAACGGTGCCCACGGTCAGAAGGCCATCATAGTCCAGCCCCACGCCCTCCAGGCTGGTGGCGGCGGAGACGGAGACGGCGGTGTCCCCGCCGACCGTGCGGCCGTAAATATCGTACTGAGTGCCGGCGGTGAGCCCCTCAAAGGTCACGATGCCGTCCTCATGGGGGGTCTTGGCGCCGGTCCAGTCCGGGGTGCCGCCCTTGGGGACGATGGTGTACTCACTGCCGGTCTGGCCGCTTACCTGGATGGATTCGGAGTCCCAGGAGCTGACGGCCGGAGCGCCCTCCGGGGCGGCCACATAGCCGTAAACGTCGGCGCTGGCCACCCGGATGCCGTCAGCCAGGGCGATGACGGTTATATTCTTGTCCACGTCGTCAGAGGTGAAGGTGTAGCTCTCACCCTGGGCGCCGGGGATGCTGTCCTGAACGTATCGGCTCCAGCCCTCCTCGGAGGCCACCTCTTCGTCACGGGTCCAGCGGAAGGTGACGCCCTCAATGGCCTTTACGGTGACGGTGTCGCCGGGGTGGTATTCCTTGTGTACCCTGTACTCATAAGTGTCGCCGGTGTCCGGGTCCGTATCCGTTGCGTATTCATCCGTAAGGAACTGAATCTCGCCGGGCAGGCCCGTGGTGACGGAGGTCTTGCCGCCGGACTCCGTGCCGGCGATGCGGGTCCAGATGTCGTACCGGGTGATGGGGGCAAGACCGGCAAACTCAATGCCGCTCTCGCCGTCGCCGACTGCGGCCCCGGTCCAGTCGGGGGTCTCGCCGCTCTTTGCAATGGCGTACTCCTGGCCCTGGGCGCCGGTGAAGGAGACGGTGAAGGAGCCGGCCTCCTCGTCATAGTCCGTGGAGCTGAAGAACAGGGGCATGTACACGGGGCCCAGGTCCCTTATCTCCTCCAGAGGCTTGTAGCCGTCGGTGGTGATCATAAGGGCCAGGGTCTTGCCCTCCTCGGAGAAGGGGGTGAAGGAGGCGCTTGAGGCGCCCTGAATGGGGCTCAGGTAGGTGTACTCGCTCTCGTCCTCCAGCGTCAGGGTCTCAACGGTGTACCACTGATAGAGAACCTGGGCGTCGGCGGGCTCGATTTTTGCGGTGATGGGGCTGAACAGGGCAAAGCCGTTCTCGCCGGTCTCCACAGTGACGCTCTCAAGGCCCGTGACGAAGTCCGTGGCGGCTGCAAGGCCCTCCTCATCGCCTGCAAGGCGGGTGTATACGGTGTAGGAAGCGGCCCAGTCCAGGCCGGAGAAGGTCACCTTGCCCTCAGAGGCGGTGACTGCGTCGGCCCAGTCCAGACTGCCGTCCTGGGGCACAAGAACGTACTCCTGGCCCTCCGTACCCGTAAGGGTGGCGGTCCGGGACTCCCTGTCCCAGGATACAAATTCTGCAGCCTGGGCGCCGGCGGGCTCCTCCTCATCTGCCGCCAGTGCTGCGGCGGGCATGAGGCTCAGAGCCATGGCCAGAACAAGGAGCCAGGCTAAAAGCTTAAGCTTGCGGTTTTTCATACTGCTTCCTCCTTAATCAGTGCTCTGATTCTGCCCCTATTTTACCGCAAAAGGCCGCCCACTGTAAAGAGCGGAGCGGAATTTTTCAAAAAATAAAGCGTATATATTGTGTTTTGTGACGGTTATGAGCGCTTTATGATGTATAATTAACGTGTACCTCTATACAATCATCCCACTGCGGCACAGGGGAAAGGACAAAGG
>JAFPTE010000238.1 GCA_017400415.1 Oscillospiraceae bacterium | reverse complement strand
GGGTCAGCAGGGTCAGCAGGGTCAGCAGGGCCAGCAGGGCCAGCAGGGTCAGCAGGGCCAGCAGGGCCAGCAGGGTCAGCAGGGTCAGCAGGGTCAGCAGGGTCAGCAGGGCCAGCAGCCCTCCACCCCCGCCACCTCCGGCGGCGGCACCGTGGTGACCGGCAGCAAGGTCCCCGATGACCACCAGGGCTCCAAGGAAAAGGACGCCTCCTGGACCCGCTATGACCTGTACGTAAAGGCCAGAGCCGGTGAGGACGTGGACAAGGAGCTGGCCGGCTACTTCACCATTGAGAACTTTGGCAACTGGAACACCCCCAGTGACGCCGGCACCAGTCCCGACGGCTACACCGGCATAGGCGGCTTCCGCAGCGGCAACGGCGCAGTTCTGACCTTCACCTTCACCTCCGATAAGGACGCTGAAATCGGTATCTACGGTCAGTTCGCCAACCGCAGCACCGCCCAGACCTTCGACAAGTTCGGCACCATCGCCGTGAACGGCAAGGATCTGGACTGCAAGGCTCCCATGCCCGAGACTCCCGAGGGCGGCAAGGAGTACGCCCACTCCGGCAAGGCCACCTTCCTGGGCTATGCCAGCATCAAGGCAGGCGAGAACAAGATAGTCATCACCAGAGGCTCCGACTCCAACGGCTCCTATAACTTCTGGGGCATCCGCATCACTGCCGAGTCCGCCAAGATCTCCGTAGCCGGCGGCGCAGCTCCCGCTCAGGGCCAGCAGGGCCAGGGTCAGCAGGGCCAGAGCAGCAGCGGCGGCGGTGGAAACAATCAGGGCCAGGGCCAGCAGGGCCAGCAGGGTCAGCAGGGCCAGCCCGCAGCTGCCGGCGGCAGCGTTAAGACCTCCTCCGAGCTGAAGGACGCCCACCAGGACGACGCCGGCGCCAAGGACAAGAACTGGAAGCGCACGGACCTCTATGCCTACGCCGATCCCTACAACTCCGCTGAGGGCAAGGGCACCACTTACGCCTCCTACGTGACCGCCGCTGACGGCACCAGCGCTCTCTCCGCCGCCACCCGCCGGGCAAACTCCGAGGGCTTCGTGCCCATCGGCAGCACCAGCAACAACACCGGCGCCACCATCACCTTCACCGTTAAGAGCGACAAGGACGCCGAGGCAGGCCTTTACCTGCAGACCAACTTCCGCAACGTGGAGGGCATCAAGTTCAGCTCCATCTACAAGCTCACCGTGAACGGCACTGACGTGGCCTGCGACGTGGCCATGCCCTTCGGCGACTCCAACTGGGCCGCCTCCAATATGTACACCTTCCTCACCTTCGTTAACCTGAAGGCCGGCAGCAACACCATCACCTTCACCGTCACCGAGGGCGCCCCGCCTGAGGGCCAGTCCTCCGGCAACGGCTACAACGTCTACGCCATTCGCCTGGCAACCGAATCCGCAGTCATCTCCGTAGGCTGACGCCTTTTTCCTCTGAAAAAGCCCGGCAGAGAGTTTTCTCTCTGCCGGGCGCTTTTTTATATGCTTTTCAGTTTCCCATGAAGTAGGCGCTGAGACTGAACAGAGTCCCGTCACAGGTGAAGGAGATGTTTCCGCCGTACTTCCGGGCGATCATCCGCATGCTCTTCATGCCGAAGCCGTGATAGCCGGGCTCCGTGGCCTTGGTGGTCTGGAGCTGGCCCTCGGAGAGCTTGATCTCGCCCTCATAGTAGTTGGAGACGGTGACCACCACCGGATCTCCCCTCTTCTCCGCCGTGACGCTGATCTGCCTCTTCTCCTTATCCCCGATGCGGCTCACGGCCTCAATGGCGTTGTCGATGGCGTTGCCGAAGAAGGCGTAGGCGTCCGCAGTGTCCATAAAGTCCAGGGCGCCGAAGTCACCCATGCAGGTGAGCTCTATGCCCAGGCCGTCGCACCGGACCATCTTCTCCGCCAGGATGACGTCCACCACCTCGCTGCCGGTCTTCACATTCCGGTCGTAGATGTTGATGGCCCGGGAGATGGTATCCAGCTCCTCCGGGGGCAGGCGCCCCTCCAGAGAGGCCAGCTGATATTTAAGATCATGGAACTTCACGTTCAGAAGGTCCATGTTCTCCTTGCTTATCTCGTAACGCTTGCTCTCCTCCTTCATGAGCCGCTGGAGAACGGAGTTCTCCTCCCGAAGGGAGAGGCTTTTGGTCAGGTTGATCTGCACCAGCAGGGCAAAGATGCACATGGCCACCGGATAGATCAAAACGGAATACTCCCGGTCAAGCCGGCTGATGCCGATGCACACCATGACCATGATGATGGACAGGATATTCACGGCGTTGTTGTGGCTGGCGAAGTACTTTTCGTTCTTTGTCCTGCGGCCGAAAAAAACATAGGCCAGCAGGTACACGAATGGGAACACCAGCGCCTCCTGCACGTAGGCGGAAAACTGGCCGGGCACGCCCCAGGAGGCTATGAGGCTCCGCAGAGGCACAAGCCTGGCAACCAGTATGGATAACCGGGAGGAGGCGTGCTGCACGGCGTAGCCGGCGGAGCAGGCGGATATTACCGCCGAGAAGGAGGCCTTGAAGGACCCCAGCATCACCAGAACGGAAATGGCAAACAGGGACATATACCGGATGAAGAGATAGACCCTGTCCAGCATGTTGGCGCTGTACCGGTTCCCGTCCGGAATTATCACCACAACGAGAAAGGCCGCAAGGGAAAAGCCCACAAGCCTTAACCAGAACTTGTCCCGCTTCGGAAAGGAGAAGAGGAACAGGGCCTCTGCCAGCATGATTTCAAGCAGCGTGACTACATTACTGTGTGACAGCATCTTTATTTCCCCCCTCCTATGTATTTTGCGAAGGCCTCCATGAACTGCTTTCTCTGGGGCCTGGAAATCAGCAGCTCCTTATCGGCAATATAGACCGTATCCTTTTTTATGGCGCTGACGAAGCGGAGATTTACCAGGTAGCTCTGGCTGCATCGGGCGAAATAGGGCTTCATGACCCGGGCGGCGGCCTCCTTCATGGTGGCGTACTCCGAATAATCCCCGGCGGAGGTGTGGTAAATAATATAGTGTCCGGAGACCTCCAGGTAGGTGATGTCCGCCAGTCTCAGCCGGTAGGTCTCCCCCTCCGCCCGGACGGTGATGAAATCATCCTCCCGCTTGGTGGTTCGTGACATGGCCCGCTTCACCTTCATGGCGAAGCCGTATTTGTTTATTGGCTTAAGGATAAAATCCATAGCGTCCACCTCATAGCCCTGAATGGCAAACTGGGCCATGCTGGTGACAAAAATCAGAATAACGGTGCTGTCCAGCTTTCTGAGCTCCCGGGCGGTTTCCATGCCGTCCATGCCGGGCATCTGGATATCCATAAAAATTATATCGTAGACCGGAGCGTAGGAGCCGATGAACGAAATGCCGCTCTCGAACTCCGCAATGCCGAAGGAGGCGCCTTCCGTCTCCTCCAGGTATCTTAGACACTCCTTGATTCTCTCCCGTTCCCGGGCGTCATCCTCCACAATGGCAACCTGTATCATCAGCTCACCACCCTTCTCCCCATTTTAAAAGCATTATAGCAACACAAAGTCCGCTTTGCAAGTGAAAAAGCGAATTTCCGCTTTTTTCTGCCGCAGAGGCTCTATCCCCCCGGCTCCCCCGCCGGCCTCGGACTCATTTATTATATAATTATCCTATTCTGAGCCTGACTTTGCCTTTCAGTGAAAGATAAAATTATTTTTTTCAGAAAGCCATTGCATCACAGTTTTTCCGGCATTTTTGGTTACTTTAATCATATCGGCAACATTCTGCTCCGGGTAATTAGCAATATTTTCTTAAAAAGAAGCAGATTTTTCTGTAAAGCCCAAAATCGTTAAAAATATGTTAATATTGTCCTTGTACAAGATTTCGTAAAATTTTTGTAATAGATTGGAGGTGACAGTGACACAAGGCCCGTTTTAAGCGCAGTCTCCAAATGCAGCGCTGCTGCAAAAAATTATCAGAAAAGGTGGAAAAAACATGAAAGATCTCTTCGCTGGCAAGAAACTCGGTTTCTATGTCACCCTGGCTCTGGCAGTTCTGGCGGTCATCACCGCCTTTGTCTACCTGGGGATGTACAACGGAACCAACTACATGTCCAGGCAGGCGTTCTTCCTCCTGCTGGCCGGTGCGGTGTTGGCTGTTGTTCTGGCCTTCCTGGGTCAGGGCAAGTTCTCCCCCGCCGTGCTGTTCGGTGCCGCAGTTCTGGCACTGATGTTCTTCGTCTACTACATCTACTTCTTCGTCTCTTCCGTTCTGACCGGTATTCAGTACACCGTGTTCCCCGTTGAGTTCGTCACCTGCGTTGTACTGTTCGGTCTTCTGCTTGTGGGCAGCATCGTCAACGTGTTCCTGCCGCAAGTCGAGGAAAAGTAAGGATAGGAGGATAAGAAAATGAAATTCAAAAATCTGAGAAAAGCCTGCACCGTCATCAGCTTCCTCCTGGCCGCCATTCTCATCACCGGCACCATCATCGCCGGCGAGAACGCCACCGTCATCAACGACGCCCTGGGTGCCAAGAGCTATGAGGTCGTGGAGTCCGGCGACGGCAACGTGAAGCTGGAAGACACCATCTACTTCAAGTCCGATTTCAAGACCATCAGCGAGGTCCAGGCAAACTCCGCCAAGAGAATGCTTGAGGTCGTTGAGGAAGGCACCGTCCTTCTGAAGAACGAGAACAACGCCCTGCCCCTTAACAAGGGCGCAAAAATAAGCCTTGTAGGCGTGGGAGCCTATGATCCCGTCTACGGCGGCACCGGCTCCGGCGGCATCTCCGCCACTACCCAGGTAAACTATGAGAAGAGCCTGACCGACGCCGGCTTCGTTCTCAACCCCGTGCTGGTCAACAACTATGCACCCAAGGATGAAAACGGCAAGGCCATCAGCGCCAAGAACTTTGAGTGGGGCAAGTACCGCCGCTCCTCCTCCGGTCGCTACGGCACCACCAAGGTCCTCATCAACGAGGTCCCCTGGAATGTGTTCACTGAGGCTGCCGGCGACTCCATCAAGGAGTACGGCGACGCCGTCATCTTCGTCATCTCCCGCCGTGGCGGCGAGGGCTACGACCTGAACGGCGACTGCGACGGTATCGACAACCACGACGGTATCGGCCCCGACTATCTGGGCCTCAACCAGAACGAGCTGGACACCTTCAACGGCCTGAAGGCCAAGAAGGCCGCCGGCGAGTTCAAGAAGCTCATCGTTGTCATCAACTTCTCCGCCATGTTCGAGGGCGAGTTCCTGAAGGATCCTGCAGTTGACGCAGCCATCTGGGCCGGCTGCCCCGGCGGCGGCAACGCCGTCTTCGGCCGCATCATCAACGGCGAGGTCAACCCCTCCGGCCGTCTGCCCGACACCATGTTCACCGACAACGCCAAGAACCCCGTCAACGTGAACTTCGGCTGGTGGGTCTATGAGAACGCCGAGAGCCTGGGCGTCTCCACCCACGTGGGCACCAAGAACTATCCTGAGGTCACCCTGGCTTCCTATCAGGTCTATCAGGAAGGCATGTACATGGGCTACCGCTACACCGAGACCCGCTATGAGGACGTTGTCCTGGGCACTCCCAAGGTAGGCAGCTACAACTACAACGACGTGGTTGCATACCCCTTCGGCCACGGCCTGAGCTACACCACCTTCGACACCAGCGACGTGAACGTCACCAAGACCGGCGACAGAGAGTACGAGGTCTCCGTGAAGGTCACCAACACCGGCTCCGCCGCAGGCAAGTTCTCCGTCCCCGTCTACGTCTCCAAGCCCTACAACGATTATGCCCGCAAGAACGGCATCCAGGTCCCCTCTGTTGAGCTCGTGAACTTCGGCAAGACCGGCATCCTGGCCCCCGGTGCTTCCGAGACTCTGAAGATCACCCTGGACGAGAAGTTCTTCGCCTCCTACGATGCCAACGAAGCCAAGGGCTATGTGCTTCTGGGCGGCGACTACTATGTTGCAGTCGGCGGCAGCGCCCATGAGGCTGCCAACAACGTCCTCATGGCCAAGAGCCAGAACGGCGTTAAGATCGACACCTCCAAGATGGTCGGCACCGGCGACGCTTCCAAGGTAAAGAAGTTCAACATCGCCTACAACAGAGTCAAGTACCAGATGAGCGACGCTGTCTCCACCATCGACGGCACCCGCCACATCGTCACCAACCTCTTCGATGAGTCCGACATCAACCGTTACTCCGGCCGCGGCAACAACCACGTTGATTATTACAGCCGTGATAACTGGGAGGCCGTGTCCCTTGACCAGGCCAACGGCCACGCCACCCTGCTCATGACCGAGCAGATGGCCAAAGAGGTCTACTCCCAGGTTCCCGATCAGAACGGCGTCTACACCGGCGCTCCCGAGGTCCCCACCAAGTACAAGCAGCCCCTGCCCACCGATAACGGCACCTATCCCACCATGGGCGCCCAGCACGGCCTCCAGCTCATCGACATGATGTATGACTCCGAGGGCAACCCCATCAGCTTCTTCGATCCGGTGTGGGATCAGTTCCTTGACCAGCTCACCTGGGAAGATCTGATGGACCTGTGCGAGCACGGCCAGCACCTGACCCGTCCTGTGGCTACCGTGGGCAAGCCCGGCACCAAGGATGAGAACGGCCCCAACGGCTGGACCCGTATGAGCTATGCCTCCTCCAGAAACGGCAACATCACCTCCAGAGCCAACGGCCTCTTCTATCTCTACGAAAAAGACGCAGGCCACGTTAAGGCTGACGACCCCAACGCTCTGGATCCCGAGAAGATTGATGCCAACGGCACCAAGTCCAACACCAACGCAGGCTTCGCCTCCAACGGCGTCCTGTCCGCTACCTTCAACCAGAAGCTGGCCTACGACGTTGGCAACTGCCTGGGCAACGAGGGTCTGTGGGCCGGCTGGTCCGGAATCTACGGCACCGGCCTGAACACCCACCGCTCCTCTTATCTGGGCCGTACCTCCGAGTACTTCTCCGAGTGCGGAACCCTGGCCGGCCTCATGGGCGCTGAGTACTCCAGAGGCATGGAGGAAAAGGGCGTTCACATGTACAACAAGCACTGCGCTCTGAACGAGCTGGAGTCCTGCCGTCACGGCATCCAGGTCTGGCTGCCTGAGCAGGCACTCCGTGAGATCTACCTCAGAGCCTTCGAGCTGCCCATCGTGAAGGGCGGCGCCTTCAACACCATGGCCTCCTTCTCCCGCTTCGGCACCTTCTCCTGCGCCGCCAACACCGCTCTGGCTGTTGACTTCCTGCGGAACGAATGCGGCATGAGAGGCATCATCGTCACCGACTTTTACGGCGACATGAACGGCAACCAGAACGTTGACCCGTACTTCGAGCAGGTCTACGGCACCTATGTTGGCGCCTCCGACATCCCCGACGGCACCACCGCCGGCCACTTCGCCAAGTACGAGACCGGCTACTCCAAGATGGCCTGGGCCATGCGTCTGGCCGCCAAGAGACTGTGCTACCAGACCCTGTGGTCCAACGCCATGAACGGCGTTTCCTCCACCACCCGCATTGTCCAGATCACCCCCTGGTGGCAGAGCCTGCTCACCACCCTCTGCTGGGTCTTCGGTGTTCTGGCCGTTGCCTGCCTGGGCTGGACCGCTGCAGCCTATGTTCTTGAATTCAAGAAGAAAAAGAACTGATACCCAACCGCCAATCCTCTTTATTGAAATTGCCCGTCCCCGAAAGGGGGCGGGCAATTTCTTTATATTCAGCTTTCTGCTTACTTCTCGTAGCGCTTCGGCACGAGCTTTGCCTTGTCCAGGGCGATGTACACGGCGGGCACCAGGATGAGATGCAGGATTATGCCGGGCACGGCGTTGGCAAAGTAGCCCGTGGCCCACATGGCAATGGAGTACTCCTTGGCAGTGGCCATCATGGTGATGGCCTGGGCAATGCCGCCTACGATGCGGCCCAGGACCATGGCGGGCACCAGGGCGCAGTAGATATCGGCGTAGAGATTGCCGGTCTTGATGAGCTTGAAGAACAGGCCGGACAGGAGACCGTAGGCCACCAGCTCAGGCACCATGAACCACAGCCGGGCCACCGGGGGCATGGAGGTTGTCAGGCTGGAGATGATGGGGCCCAGCAGGCCGCAGACGGCGCCGTAGACCGGGCCGCAGACCAGGCCGCAGATCAGGGGCGGGATGTGCATGGGCGAGAAGGTGGGGCCCAGGTTAAGGGCGTGGAAGCCCATGGGCAGCACGGCGCACAGGGCGATGCACAGGGCGGTGACGGTGAGATTTCTGATGTTGGTTTTTGACATTTTTCCTCCTTGGTGCACAAAAAGGCACGCCCTCTCCCCTCTGGGAAAGCGCATGCCTTCATAGCACACTGTAAATAAAGATGATTTCGTACCACAGCAGCTTCTGCCGCCCTGCCGGCTTCCTGCCGGCGCCGGGCTCATTATACAGCAGGAAAGCCCGGCTGTCAAGCCTCACACAGCCCCCGAAGGAGCTCCACCGCATTTTTTATAAGCGCTCCGGCGGACAGGTCCGGCACGCCGGCCACCAGAATGTCGCACTGGTTGAAGGGAATCAGAATCTTCTTCGCCTGACTCTGGCCCAGGGCGGCGGCCATTTTCGGCGTCACCTCACCCCAGAGGGCGTCCGCAATGACCATTCCCACAGGGCCCATGATGACGTCCGCCGTTCTGGCGGCAACGATGGCGGCGTTCTCCCCGGTAGCTGCGCCGTTGGAGCCGGCCTTCATCATGGAGGTGGTGGCGGCGGTATTGGTGCCCACGGCTATTATGTATATATCCGGAAAAGCGGCCCTCACGGCCTGCACCAGCATTTTTCCCAGTCCGCCCCCCTGGGCGTCGATTATAAGCACCTTCATTGCGCTGCCTCACTTCTCTTTTTTTTGCATATTGTAGCACACTTATTTCTGTGTTACAATACAGAAAACAGCACCCGGGAGGGTAAAATGGATTCTTTTGATATTCAGTCCGTCATAGATTTCTTCAACAGCCTGGCTCCCCGGTGGGATGAGGGCACCCAGCGGAACGAGGCCGCCATATCCTTCATCATGGACGCCGCCGGAATCCGGCCGGGCATCCAGGTCCTGGACGTGGCCTGCGGCACGGGGGTGCTGTTTCCGGACTATCTGAGCCGGGGCGTGGGGCATCTGACGGCCATTGACGTATCCCCGGAGATGGCCCGGCGGGCCCAGGAGAAGTTCCCCTTTGTGGACGTCATCTGCGGCAACGTGGAGACCTGGCCCTTCTACCGGACCTTTGATTCCGTTGTGGTGTACAACGCCTTTCCCCACTTCCCGGACTTTGGAAGAGCTGTTCGGGAGCTGGCGTCCCTCACCTCCCCCGGCGGCCGCCTTACGGTCGCCCACGGAATGAGTCTGGAGCAGCTCCGCAGCCACCACTCCGGCGCCGCCTTAAAAATCAGCCGGGAAATGCTGGAGCCGGGGGAGCTGGCAGAGCTGATGGCCCCCTACTGCGCCGTTGACACGGCCGTTTCCGACAGCGAAAAGTACGTGGTCAGCGGGGTCCGGCTCT
>JAFPTE010000237.1 GCA_017400415.1 Oscillospiraceae bacterium | reverse complement strand
GGTCACCACCGTCATGTCCAACTTCGGCCTCTACAAGGCCCTGGACAAGGTTGGCATCGAGTACGAGAAGACCAAGGTCGGCGACAAGTACGTCTATGAGAACATGGTCCAGACCGGCAACCGCCTGGGCGGCGAGCAGAGCGGCCACACCATCTTCCTGAAGTACGAGACCACCGGCGACGGCATCCTCACCTCCCTGAAGCTCATGGAGGTCATGCTGGCCAAGAAGAAGCCCATGAGCGAGCTTGCGGCCCCTGTGGTGTTCTATCCCCAGGTGCTGAAGAACGTGCGGGTGAAGTCCAAGCCCCAGGCTCAGAACGACCCCGACGTGCAGGCTGCCGTTCAGAAGGTGGCCCAGGCTCTGGGCGACACGGGCCGCATCCTGGTCCGTGAGAGCGGCACGGAGCCCGTCATCCGGGTCATGGTGGAGGCCGAGACCCATGAGGACTGCGAGAAGTACGTTGACAGCGTCATTGAGGTCATCAAAGCCAAGGGCCACCTGGCATAAAGCCCCATATACAAATACCTCCCGGAGATTTTTTCTCCGGGTTTTTTTAAATCTTTGTAAGGTTTTCCCATTTTTCCTGTCTTATAAGGTGAGAGCGAGAGGAGGCGGCCTTGTGGAGGACAGAGATATAATCGAGCTCTACTGGCAGAGGGACGAGAGCGCCATCAGGGAGACCCAGACCAAGTACGGCGCCTACTGCTACGCCGTGGCGGAAAACATACTCAACAGTCCCCGGGACTCGGAGGAGTGCCTCAGCGACACCTGGCTGCGGGCCTGGGACTCCATGCCGCCCCAGAGACCCGGGGTCCTGCGGCTGTTCCTGGCCCGGATCACCAGGAACCTCTCCATAAACCGGCTGGAGGCGCTCTCCGCTCAGAAGCGGGGCCCGGGCCAAGGAGCCCTGGTCCTGGAGGAGCTGGCAGAGTGCCTGCCCGGCAGCGAGGACACAGCCGCCAGGTATGAGGCCCGGGAGCTGGGTGAGGCGGTCCGCCGCTTTGTGCGGAGAGTGCCGGAGCGGGACGGCAATATCTTCGTCCGGCGTTATTTCTTTGGGGATCCGGTTTCCGCCATCGCCCGTCGGTACAGAATCAGCGAAAACAGCGTCATGGTCAGTCTGAGCCGGACCCGCTCCAGGCTGCGGGCCTATCTTGTAAAGGAGGAGCTTTTGGATGAATGAGCTTGACCTTTTCTCCGCCCTTTCCCAGGTGGACGATGATATTCTTGAGCGCAGCGAGCAGGCCCCGAAAAAGCGCCTCTGGCTCAGATGGGCCGCCCTGGCCGCCGGGCTGATTCTTATCGCCGCCGCAGTGATTAATCTTAAGCCTAAGCCCAACTCGGATGATTACCCGTTCAGTGACCGGGAGATCCTGGACTACGTCTCCGGGCCTCTGGAAAACATGACCGTGGGAGAGGACCTCATAATCCTCAACGAAATCACGGATATTGAGGCCTACCGCAGCTTCAATACCTTCCGGAACCACAAAAATGAGCCCTATTATTCCACCCGCACCACCGCCTATGACCTGCTTGTGAGCTCCCCCGGTGACCGTGCGAGCCAGATAAGCGCTAATGTGACCATGAAAAACGGCGAAATACAGCAGGGCAGCCCCCATTACGGGAGCTGGCTGACGTTCCGGGAGCGGGCGCCCCAGGCCTCAGAGCTTCTCCTGCGGCTCCTCCCCAAAGCGGAGAGCACAAATACCCGCCTTGCGGGAGCCTCGGTCCGCTATGACCCGGGCCTTGATGCGGCCGCAATCTCCTTTAACCCGGAGGCAAACGTCATCGCCACGGCAGTGGTCTCCCGGGACCTGACCGCCATCGACAGCCGCTTTGAAAGCATCCTGCCCATTCTGAAGGGCGCTGCACCCTCCCTCATAAACGGCAGGCAGGTCCGGGTCTGCTATTTTTACCAGACCCGCCTTTTCCGGGAGGAGAAGACCGAGGAGGCCTATCAGTATTATGTCTACTTCGAGAAAGAGGGCTTCCAGTATCTGTTCCAGTTCTCCTCCAACTGGTCCCTGGTGGGCCGGAGCGTCGGCGCTATGGACAACCCGCCTACGACCATCCAGAATGTCTTGAGTCAGGACCAGTGCCGCAGGCTTTTTGCCCAGTACCTCCCCCTCCTGACCCAACCGTAAAACAGCTCCCGGAGTCCAAAAGGCCTCCGGGATTATCTTTTTGGTGCTGTCAGCCCAGTCCGGCCCTAAAGAGTCCGTGGCGGTTGCAGTAATACCAGAGCAGGCAGGCGCCGCCTCTTTTGAACCGGGCCTGGGCGTCCCACTCCGGGTAGAGCTTTTTCAGCTCTATGCCGTCATCCCCGGCGGCCATGATGAAGGAGATGTAATGGGTCCGGCTCATCTCGTGGTCTATGGTTACGAGGTATTCGTCCTCCGAGAGCTCCACGCTTACACGGTGGTCCTGGTCCCGACTCTCCGCCTCCAGGGGCGGCAGAGTCACCCCGCAGCAGCTGATGACCGCCTGGCCGCTGGAGAAGATGACGTTGCCGCAGATGGGGCACACGTGGATTTTTGAGCGGAGCATATTGAACCCCCGGTTTGTGTTCACCACGCTCTCCCCGGAAAACAGTTCTATAACGGACACCCCCAGGGCTGCGGACAGGGGCTCCAGCAGGGTAATATCCGGGTATCCCCTGCCTGTTTCCCACTTGGAAACCGTCTTGTCAATAACCCCAAGGCGCTGTGCCAGCTGCTGCTGACTCAGTCCCCGGCGCTCACGAAGCCGCTTTATCATGGCACCCGTAACGTACTGATTCATGAAACTCACTCCCTTCGCCCCAATAATAACCTGCCGCCGTGAAAAAGGCAACCTACGCTCCGTAGAGAAGGCAAAAGCCCGGAGGCCAAAAGGCCCCCGGGCTTTTTAATATGCCGATACGGTTTTTCCTGTCTCATTTCTCCGGGATTTCTTTCAGTATCTCCGGGAACTTGGCCCGGAGAAAGTACCTGTACTCCGGGTGTTCCGAGGCGCTTCGATACTCCTCCGGGATGACTTTCGCAAGCCAGGCGGCCAGCTTCTCCGGCATTTCCTCATAGCGGATTATTGTAATGAGCCCCTGCTCCTCTGCCTGCAGCATTGCCTCCCAGGCGTCCGGCACCCACTCTGCGCCGGTGACCTTCACAGGCCGTGAGGAGGTGACGGCGTCCGGAATCTTCACTTCAAAGCCGGAGTCCGTGACGCTCCCGGCCATATAAATCCAGCCGGATATGCCCTTGTAGACGCCCTCCAGGCCCCGAGGATAGTACTCCTCCAGCCGCAGCCTGCCGTCGGGCCCGAAGCCGTAGGGCCCCCACTTCTGCCACCGGCCAGAATAGGCAAAGCCCGTCTCCCGGCAGTATTTCTCTATGGCGTTGGACAGGTACACCAGCACGTTTTCCCGCTTTTTGGAGAAGTAAATAAGGGGCACGCCGTGGTTTGATACTCGGGGCTCCAGCACCTCTATGCCCCCCACGGGGGAAGCGTGGTAAAACACTTTACTCACCCTATTTCTTTATTTCGTTGCCCACAAGGTCGTAGTTGGTGCGGCCGGTCTCCTTGCCCTGGTCGTTATAGCTGATTGTAACGGAGGCCGCCCCGTTGGGCAGGGCGATGGGCTTTCCGTCGGCGCCGTAGTAGGACTCCCGGATGAGCTTGTTCCGGTCGTTGTACTCCCGGCGCATCTCGGCGTAGTGGCTGGTGGTGACGACGGGCTTGCCCTGGGTATCCAGGTACCGGAAGACGGTCTGGTTCCCGGCGGCGTCATACTCCCGCTC
>JAFPTE010000236.1 GCA_017400415.1 Oscillospiraceae bacterium | reverse complement strand
GTGATTGGGACGTCGCCGGGCTGCATGCCTACGAGTTCTCGATGAGCTTCGAAATCATAATCCTGCGGAAGAATACCGGATCTAACAAGTTCTTCTTGAAGCGTTGAAATGTAATCAAGCAGATTTTCTGGCATCCCGCCCCCGATGTTATATAGCGCATAAGGTGGCAACGGAAGGCCATCTTCACCAATTGCTTTTTCCGGCGCGCCCTGCATCACGCGGTACACGCCCTCTACAATGTCATCAAAGTATGTGAAATCACGCTTGCAGTTTCCGTAGTTGAAGATCTTGATCGTTCCGCCTGCGGACAGAGTTTTTGTTGCAGAGAAGTAAAACATATCAGGACGTCCGGCAGGGCCGTAAACCGTGAAGAAACGTAAACCAGTAGAGGGGATGTTGTAGAGCTTGGAGTAGGCATGGGCCAGCAGCTCGTTTGACTTCTTTGTAGCGGCGTAGAGGGAGACCGGGTTATCCACCTTGTCGTCCGTTGAGAAGGGAACCTTCTTGTTGCCGCCGTACACAGAGGAAGATGAGGCGTAGACCAGGTGCTCCACGGGGTTATGACGGCAGGCCTCCAGAATGTTGTAGAAGCCGATGATGTTGGACTCGATGTACACGTCCGGGTGGTCGATGGAGTAGCGGACCCCGGCCTGGGCGGCCAGATTCACCACCACCTGGGGCTTATACTCGGCGAAAACCCGATCCACCAGCGCCTTATCCCCGATGGAGCCTCTCACGAAGACATGCTTCACGGGGCTTTTTTCTGCGGCCTTTTCGATAAGGCCCAGGCGGTATTCCTTGAGCTTCGGGTCGTAGTAGTCGTTCATGTTGTCCAGGCTGATGACGGTGCCGCTCTTGAGCTGGCCCAGGAGCCGCAGCACCAGGTTTGCCCCGATGAAGCCGGGGGAGCCGGTCACCAGAATGGTCCTGCCCTCCAGGTCCACGTGCTTTTTGCCGGGCCTGTCCATAATGCCCTTGTAGGTCCGCTGGACCTCGTTATAGCTCTCCAGATTGCCTATATCGTAGCGTCTGCCGGGCATCTCCATGCTGTGAAGGGTGCTGTGGCGGCACATCCAGGCCACCAGGCTGCCGGGGGCGTCGGTGCCGCAGCCGTCCCGGATGGCGTCGCCGATTCTGGCGGCGTCGGCGGCGGTGTAGAAGTAGAAGGGCGGGGTGCACCAGTGGCTCTTGGGCTCCTGGGGCTTCTCCTCCAGGGACAGGAGGACGTCGTTTTCGCCGATCTCGGAGACGCCGGACTTCCTCAGCCGCTTCCCGTCGGCCTCCCAGTACCGCATGGTGCAGGAGGTGCCCTTCTGCCGGGCGTAGGCAATGAACCTGGTCAGGCTGAAATCCAGCACGTTGTCCCCGGCGATAATGAGCAGGTCGTCATGGAGCTTCAGCTTATCCATGGCAAACTTTATGTCGCAGACTGCGCCCAGCCGGGTCTCGTTGGTCTCTGTGCCGTCATCCACCACGGTGATGGGCAGCTTGTGACCGGCTGCCCACTCCTCGAAATGGCGGGCGAACTTGTGGTTGGATATGACCACGTACTCGTCCACCAGGCCGGCCCCGTCAATGTCGTCCAGGAGCCAGTCCAGTATGGTCTTCTCGCCCACCTTCAGAAGGGGCTTGGGGAAATTCTCCGTCAGGGGATAGAGGCGGGTGGCGTAGCCCGCAGCAAGTATAATGCACTTCATAAGCTTTCTCCTCCTTATTGATTGGCCATTCCGTCTGCACTGGAGCACAGGTGGAAGCTGTATTTGCCCTTCATCTCCGGGAAGGCGGTCAGGTATTTCCTCTCAACTTCACCCCGGATGTGATCGGCCTTTGCCGGGTCAATGAGGGCCATGCAGCAGCCCTTGAAGCCGGCGCCGGAGAATCTGCCGCCGTAGATGCCGGAGGTCTCCCGCATAATCTCGTAAAGCTTTATCTGCTCCGGGGCGCCGGATTCCCAGTTGTGAATGCTGCTCCAGCCGGACTCGAAGGAGAGGCGGCCGTACTCCTCAAGGTCGCCCCGGCGCCAGGCCTCGGCGCCCTCCTCGACCCGGCGGAACTCCGTGTACCAGTGCTCGCAGCGGCGGGCCCAGGGAGCGGGCAGCCTGTCCTTGTAGGCGTTATAGATGGAGAAGCTCACATCCCGGGCGTTGGCCTGGCTGAACTTGCCGTACTCGGAGCCGCTGAAGGCCTGGAGAGCGTAGACCCCCGCCCGGAGCTCGTCTACCCGCATGTTGTATTTGCTGCCGGCCAGGCTGTGCTCCAGGCCGGAGAAGAACACGGCAATTTTGTAGGGCTTCATGCCGGGGGACTGGGGGATGAGCTCATAGTGGTTGTCTCTGCAGTCCAGGTACAGCAGGTGCCCGGCCTTGCTGAGCACCTCGCAGCTCTGGTCCAGAGTGCCCACGTTCACGCCCACGTAGTTCTTCTCGGCATCGAAGGCGATGTCGATAAGCTCCTGGGGCGAGAGGCGGATGCGGTTAACCTTGCAAAGGGCGTCCTGGAAGGCCAGGATCTCGGCGGCGGAGGAGGACAGGCCCCCGATAGGAAGGGAGCCCTCAATATCGCCGCAGATGCCTAC
>JAFPTE010000235.1 GCA_017400415.1 Oscillospiraceae bacterium | reverse complement strand
GGCCGTGTCAGCGGCACCTGGGACCAGAAGATTGCCATTATCGGCGCCGGCCCGGCGGGCCTCAGCTGCGCCTATTATCTGGCGGTCATGGGCTATACACCTACGGTCTTTGAGAAGCACCAGAAGCCCGGCGGCATGATGACCTACGGCATCCCCAGCTTCAAGCTGGAGAAGGACGTTATCGATGCGGAAATCGACGTGCTCCGCCAGCTGGGCGTGGAGTTTAAGTGCGGCGTCGAGGTGGGTAAGGACGTGACCATTGCGGACCTTAAGAAGCAGGGCTACGAGGCCTTCTATATCGCCATCGGCTGCCAGGGCGGCAGGCTGCCCGGAGTCCCCGGGGAGAATGCCCAGGGCACGGATATTGCCGTCCGCTTCCTGGAAAAGGCCCTCAGCGATACCTCCCGGGATATGTCCGGCGAGGTCATCGTCGTGGGCGGCGGCAACGTGGCCATCGACTGCGCCCGCACCGCCCACAGAAAGGGCGCAGATAAGGTCAGCATGTACTGCCTGGAGAGCCGTGAGACCATGCCCGCCTCCCCGGAGGAGATCCGTGAGGCCGAGGAGGAGAACGTGGTCATCAACCCGGGCTGGGGCCCCAGGGAGGTTCTGACGGACGCCCAGGGCAAGGTCACCGGCATTGTCTTCAAGAAGTGCCTGTCCACCATCGACGAGAACGGCAGGTTCAACCCCAAATATGACGAGTCCCAGACCGTCACCGTCCCGGCGGACCGCATCGTCTTCGCCATCGGCCAGGCCATCGAGTGGGGCAGGCTCCTGGAGGGCACCGCCGTCACCTTCCACCACGGCAGCTACCCTGTGGCGGATAAGTTCACCTACCAGACCGCCGACCCCTGCATCTTCGTAGGCGGCGACGTGTTCACCGGCCCCAAGTTCGTCATTGACGCCATCGGCCAGGGCCACGAGGCCAGCGAGAGCCTTGCCAGATTCGTCTCCAGGAACAACGCCCCCATGACCATCGGCCGTGACCGGCGCTACTTCAAGAGCCTGGATAAGGAGAACATCGCCATCGACTCCTATGACGCCGCCCAGCGCCAGGTCCCCGCCGTGGATCCCTCCATCGACGCCAAGAACGGCTTCCGTGACAACCGCCTGACCCTCACAGAGGAGCAGGTTAAGGCGGAGACCGCCCGCTGCCTGGGCTGCGGCGCCAGCATCGTGGACCCCAACAAGTGCATCGGCTGCGGCCTGTGCACCACCCGCTGCGAGTTTGACGCCATCCACCTGCTCCGTGACCACCCGGAGTGCAGCGATATGCGCCGGGCGGAGGATAAGGTCGGCGGCCTTCTGAGCTACGCCGTTCCCAGAGCCTTCAAGATCCTTCTGAACAGCGGCTCCGAGGAGGCTAAGATGATGCGCAAGAAGAAGCGTGAGTATGACGAGGCCACCAAAGAGTTCCACAAGACCCACCCCCACACCGGCAACGGCGTGGACATCCGTGAGCTCATGGACGAGAAATAAAACACAAATCCCTGCGGTTTTCCGCAGGGATTTTTATATCCGAAAATGTGACATTAAGGCCCACCCCTCCGCATATTCTTACCCGGGAGGGGAGAGTATGAAAAATCCGTTTGAGGGCATCGGCGAGCGCAGCAGAAGGGCCCTGATTGCCGGGGCGGCCTTTTTCCTGGCCTTCGTGACAGCCCTGGTGCAGGTGCCGTCCTTCGTGACGGCCTCAGCCGCCCAGCGCCAGCTGCCCATTTACTGCGTGGAGCGGGACCAGAAATATGTGTCCCTGACCTTTGACGCCGCCTGGGGCAACGAGGATACGCCGGAGCTCATAAGGATACTGGAAAAATACAGCGTGAAGGCCACCTTTTTTGTGGTGGGCGCCTGGGCGGAGAAGTACCCGGAGAGCGTGAAGGCCCTCCATGAGGCGGGCCATGAGGTCATGAACCACTCGGACGACCACGCCCACTTCAATAAGCTCACGTCCGGCCAGGTTACCGCCAACATAAACGCCGCCTCAGATAAGATAGAGGCCATAACCGGCGTGCGGCCAACCCTGTTCCGGCCGCCCTACGGGGAGTACGACGACCACGTCATAAACGCCGTCCGGTCTCTGGGGGTGGAGCCCATCCAGTGGGACGTGGACAGCCTGGACTGGAAGGAGATATCGGCGCAGGAGATTTACAATCGGGTCACGAAGAAGGTTTCTCCGGGCTCCATCGTCCTTTTCCACAACGCAGCCAAGCACACCCCGGAGGCGCTGGGTGACATAAT
>JAFPTE010000234.1 GCA_017400415.1 Oscillospiraceae bacterium | reverse complement strand
GACGACGAGCATGAGCATGAGCATCATCACCATCACCACCACCATCACCCCCATGACGGCCATGACGCCGATGAGGTGTTTGTGAGCTGGGGCGTGGAGACCGCAAAGAAGTTTACGAAGGAAGAGCTTGAGAACGCCGTTGAGGAGCTTGACAGCGGCATTTTCGGCGCCGTGCTGCGCTCCAAGGGTATTGTGGACGGCGGCGACACCTGGTACGAGTATGACATGGTCCCCGGTGAGCTTGAAATCCGTGAGTGCCGTCCCGAGGTCACCGGCAAGCTGGTGGTCATCGGCTCCAAGCTGGATATGAAGAAGATTGCGGAGCTCTTCGGCGTATAAGAGGTAGTGAAATGAGAAAAGAGCTGCCTGTATATCTTTTCCTGGGCTTCCTGGAATCCGGCAAGACCCGCTTTGTTCAGGAGACCATGGAGGATCCCCGGTTCGACTCCGGCAAGCGGACCCTGCTCCTTGTCTGCGAGGAGGGCGAGGAGGAGTTCAACCCCGCCAGATTCGCCTTCAAGGGAGTTACGATAAAATATCTGTCCGACAAGTCCGAGTTCAATCCGGAGAACCTGGCAAAGCTGGAGGACGAGACCAGAGCGGGCCGTGTGGTCATTGAATACAACGGCATGTGGACCATGCAGGAGTTCTATGAGGGCCTGCCTGAGAACTGGATTCTCTATCAGTGCCTTATGACTGCCGACGGCACCACGGCCCTGACCTATGCCAGGGACAACGCCATGCGGAGCCTTTTCCTGGACAAAATCGCCCCCTCCGAGCTTATAGTTTTCAACCGGGCGGAGAAGGTGGATAACGACGAGGCCAGGCAGGAGCTCCACAAGCTTGTGCGTCAGGTGTCCCGGAAGTGCGACATCGCCTATGAGTTTGCGGACGGCTCCGTCACCTATGACGATATCCCGGACCCGCTGCCCTTCGATATGTCTGCGGATGTTATCGGCATCGGTGACGAGGATTTCGGCATCTGGTTTCTGGACTGCCAGGAGAATCCCCAGAAATATGAGGGCAGGAAGATCCGCTTCCTGGCTCAGGTCTATCGGCCCCTGCGCATGGGTACGGACTCCTTTGTGGCAGGCCGCTTCGCCATGACCTGCTGCGCTGCGGATATCCAGTTCGTAGGCTACCCCTGCTCCTGGAGCGCCTCCGGCAAGCTCCAGAACCGCCAGTGGGTCACCGTTACCGCCCGGGTCCAGATTAAGAATCACAGCGTTTATAAGGGCAAGAAGGGCCCGGTGCTGACCGGCCTTTCCGTTGAGCCCGCCCAGAAGCCCCAGGAGGATGTTGTCACCTTCTCGTAAGGAGGTACCGAAATGAAGTTTACTAAGATCCAGGGCACCGGCAATGATTTCATAATCATCGATAACCGTCAGTGCAAAATCCCCCGGGAGAAGCTGGGGGACTTTGCCCGGCACATCTGCTCAAGGCGTCTGTCCCTGGGGGCCGACGGCCTTATGGTGGTGGAGGAGCCCCAAAGCGGCGGCGACCTTCGGATGGTCTTCTTCAATAACGACGGCACCGTGGCTGAGATGTGCGGCAACGGCGCCAGATGCATCT
The DNA here is from genome assembly GCA_017400415.1 of Oscillospiraceae bacterium. Classification (GTDB taxonomy): domain Bacteria; phylum Bacillota; class Clostridia; order Oscillospirales; family Oscillospiraceae; genus RUG626. Next base: position 1,163 of record JAFPTE010000234.1, on the reverse strand, counting down.
CACGCTACGGCTTTGAAAACGGTCTTGCCCGGGGAGATCAGGTCCTCATCGAGACAGCCTCCGGACTGGTCCGGGGGAAAAGGGTTTCTGACCGGGTTTATACTGTCCGCCTCAACAGCCCCACCCATATTGAGCTCCACAGGACCCTGGAGGCCTGCGGCAGGAGCCTTGACGTGAGCTATATCGAGCTCGGAACTCCGGGAATGCCTCACTGCATCGTGCCCCTTTCCTACGCTCCGGAGCCCACACAGAAGCTCCGGGAGCTGGGCAGGGAGCTTCGCTGGCACCCGGATTTTCCAAAGGGGGCAAACGTTACCTTCGTTTGCGTTCAGGCCCCTGACTATGTTAAGGCTATCACCTTTGAACGGGGGGTGGAGGACTTCACCCTGGCCTGCGGCACCGGCTCCGGCTCTGCGGGAGTGGCTCTCATGCTCCGTGGGCTGACCACGGGCCGGAACACCTGCATCTCAGTCCCCGGCGGCGACCTCCATGTTACCGTTACCGATGAGCCGGGGGGCTACGGAGTGTATCTGACCGGGCCAACCACCGTAATCGCCAGAGGAGAGCTTCTGGACGAGGATATGGAGATATAAAATGAGCTCCACGGATCATTCCGTGGAGCTTTTCTTTATGCGCCGGCGAAGCGGAAGACGATTCCGACGACAGCGGACAGGGCGATGAAAACGATGGGGTGGATCTTTTTCGTGGGCTTTATGAAGCGGGTCAGCACAAGAAGAATCGCCGCCAGGACCACAGCCCGCCAGTCCAGCTTGGCCCAGAGGGGCTCGCTGTCCAGCCTCAGAAAGACGATGGCTGCAACGCCCAGGCCGGAGGCGGCAATAAGGGCGGTGGAGGCGGGGCGAAGCCCGTAAAAGGCGCCTTTGACGTATTTGTTGTCCCCGAAGGCGTCCAGAAAGCTGGCAATTATGATTATAACGATGACTGACGGGGTTATAAGGCCCAGGGTGGCGATTATGGCGCCGGGGATGCCGGCGGTGGTGAAGCCCACGTAGGTGGCCATGTTGACGCCAATAGGTCCGGGAGTGGATTCGGATACTGCCAGCATATCAGTAAGCTGTGCGGCAGTAAACCAGCCGGTGCGCTCGCCGATTTCCTTCAGAAAGGGCAGGGTGGCAAGGCCGCCGCCCACTGCAAAGAGACCG
>JAFPTE010000233.1 GCA_017400415.1 Oscillospiraceae bacterium | reverse complement strand
CTCCCCACGGCCGTCCACCCAGGTCCTCAGGCGGCAGGAGGCTCCCGGTGCGTCCCACACGTCCACGGAAAGGGTTATCTCCTCCCCGCAGGGGGAGGCACCGAAGGGCGTGCGGTACTCAGGGAGCCGTGAATTGTGATAAACTTTCATAGAAAAGCTCGCTTCCTGAAAAATTCTCATAAAAGTATATCACTTCCGGCCTGAAAAGTAAAGCACAAACAGCCATACCGTATAAAAAAGGCCGTGGGCAAAGCTCACGGCCTGTATTCATGAGGGGGAGAATATGTAGGCCACCTCAAAGATGGCGCTTTTGCCGGAATAGCGGCCGCCGTTTTCCGTGACCTTAACCTGGAGAGTCAGGGTGAAGCCCTTCTGCAGGTCCGCCTCGGAAACGGTTTTTTCTGCATAATTGCTGCCGATATCGGGCTTTGAATCTGCCTCGGTGTACTCGGAGAAGCACCTTACCGTGTCGCAGGGGGAGAGGGAGACGGCGCTGACGCTCTCGCCGTTAACGGTGTCAATATAGGTCCACTCTTTGCCGATGCTGTTATCGTCCAGCCGCCGGCGGCTCACGGTGACCTTCATGCTGTAAACCGCAGGGGAGGAGCGTTCGGGCACCTGCTCCGGCTCAGGCACCGGGTCCGGAATCAGCACCTCCACCGGCTCGGGCTCCGGCTCAGGTTCCGGCTCGGGCGTGGGCTGAGGCGTGGGCTCGGGCTCGGGCTGGGGAGTGGGTACCGGCTCAGGCTCTGGTTCCGGTTTCGGTTCCGGCTCAGAGACGGGTTGGGGTACCGGCTCGGGCTCCGGTTCAGATTCGGGAGCGGGTTCCGGCTCGGGTTCGGGCGTGGGTTCCGGTTCAGGCTGGGGAAGCATGCTCCGCACCGGCTCCTCCGGGCTCTCCTCCGGAAGAGGGGCAGGGGAGCAGGAGGCTGCGGAAATGAGGATAAAGAGCGCCAGTGAAGCGGCCAAAAGTCTTCGCACAGAAATCACCCCCCGTCTTTCTGCGTCAATAATAACATATGCGGTGTAAATCTGCAATAAAAAACTCGCAGAAACTTACCATTGACGAAATGAAAAATCCTGCTATAATATAAATGTTATACTGTAACCTGAATAATATTGCCAAAAGCAAGAAGGAGACACAAATGGCTGAAAACTGCAATAACAACTGTGCGTCCTGCGGCTCTGACTGTCCCTCACGCCGGACTCCCCAGAGCTTTCTTAAGGCCCCTCATGAGGGCTCCCATATAAAAAAGGTCATCGCCGTGGTTTCCGGCAAGGGCGGCGTAGGCAAGAGCCTGGTAACTGGCCTTCTGGCCTCCGCCATGCGCCGCCGGGGCAAAAACGTGGCCGTTCTTGATGCGGACGTGACCGGCCCCTCCGTTCCGGCGGAGTTCGGCATATACGAGCGTGCCGTAGGCGACGGGAAGGCCATCTTCCCCTCCCAAACCTCCACGGGTATCGACATCATGAGCATGAACCTGCTCTTGGACCACGCCTCCGACCCGGTGGTGTGGAGAGGCCCGGTCATCGCCGGGGTGGTCACCCAGTTCTGGACGGACGTTATGTGGGGCGACGTGGACTATATGTTCGTGGACATGCCTCCCGGAACCGGCGACGTGCCCCTGACCATCTTCCAGTCCCTGCCGGTGGACGGCATCGTGGTGGTCACCACCCCCCAGGAGATGGTGGGCGTCATTGTTGAAAAGGCCGTGAAGATGGCCCACATGATGAACAAGCCCGTCCTTGCCCTGGTGGAGAACATGAGCTACTTCGTCTGTGACAGCTGCGGCAAAAAGCACCGCCTCTTCGGCGAGAGCAGGCTTCAGGAGACTGCCGGAGCGTACAATATTCCCCTGACCGCCCAGCTGCCCATCGACCCGGCCTGGACGGCCCTGGTGGACGCCGGACGGATAGAGGATATCTCCTGCCCGGCCGCCGATGAGCTGGCCCTGGCCCTTGACGCAGAGTAAATAAAAAGATAAAAAGCCCCGGGGAGGGATAGAGATGAAAATCGGTTTTTCCAGTGAAAAGTACCTTAAAATGCAGGCAGAGCACATCAAGGAGCGCATCGACAAGTTCGGCGGCAAGCTGTATCTGGAGTTCGGCGGAAAGCTCTTTGACGATTACCACGCCTCACGGGTCCTGCCCGGCTTCCAGCCGGACAACAAGATCAAGATGCTGACGGAGCTGAAGGACAATGCGGAAATCGTCATTGCCATCTGCGCCGCCGACATTGAGAAGAACAAGGTCAGGGGCGACTACGGCATAACCTACGACCTGGACGTGCTGCGGCTCATTGACGCCTTCCGGGGCTTCGGCCTTTACGTGGGCAGCGTGTGCATGACCCAGTTCGCCGGCCAGCCCGCAGCCCACTCCTTCCAGAAGCGCCTGGAGAGCCTGGGCATAAAGGTCTACCGTCACTATCCCATCGCCGGCTACCCCGGCAACGTGGACCTCATCGTCTCCGAGGAGGGCTTCGGCCGGAACGAGTACATTGAGACTTCCCGGCCCCTGGTGGTGGTCACCGCCCCCGGCCCCGGCTCCGGAAAGATGGCCACCTGCCTGAGCCAGCTCTACCATGACCGCAAGCGGGGCATCAACGCCGGTTACGCCAAGTTTGAGACCTTCCCCATCTGGAACCTGCCCCTCAAGCACCCGGTGAACGTGGCCTATGAGGCCGCCACCGCCGATCTGAACGACATTAATATGATAGACCCCTTCCATCTGGAGGCCTACGGCAAGCTGGCGGTGAACTATAACCGTGACGTGGAGGTATTCCCGGTGCTCTCCGCCCTCTTTGAGCGCATCGCCGGGGGAGAGAGCCCCTATAAGAGCCCAACGGATATGGGCGTGAACATGGCCGGCAACTGCATCGTGGACGACGAGGCCTGCTGTGAGGCCGGCAAGATGGAGATTATCCGCCGCTACTTCACCGCCCTGTGCAACAAGACCAAGGGCCTTTCCGACGGGGCCGACGCCGAGAAGATAAAGCTTCTCATGAACTCCGTGGGCGTTTCTGAGGAGGACAGGCCCGCCCGCAGGGAGGCCCTGAAAAAGGCCGAAGAGACCGGGGAGCCCGCCGCCGCCATGCGCCTGCCGGACGGCAGGGTAGTGACCGGCAAGACCAGCCACCTGCTGGGCGCCGCCTCTGCCATGCTGCTGAACGCCCTCAAGACCCTGGGCGGCATAAACGACTCCATCCGCCTTATGAGCCCGGCGGTCATCGAGCCGGTGCAGGACCTGAAGGTCAACCATCTGGGGGGCCACAACCCCAGGCTCCACACGGATGAGGCCCTGGTGGCCCTCTCCATCTGCGCCGCCACAAACCCGGTGGCGGAGATAGCCATGCAGCAGCTGGAGCGGCTCAAGGGCTGCGAGGCCCACTCCACCGTCATACTGAGCCAGGTGGATGAGAACCTTATGAAGAAGCTGGGCATCAACCTGACCTGCGAGCCGGTGTACCAGTCCAAGAAGCTCTACCACGGTTAAGGAGGAAGCATGGACAGGATTCAGGCCGCTGTAAGTAAACATTTTTCCGGCGGCCGCTTTGTCCACGCCTATATAATCACCGGCTCCGACGCAGACGGACGCGGACAGGCCGCCCAATATCTGGCTCAGGCCGCCCTGTGTGAGGGAGAGCCGGTGCCCTGCGGCGCCTGCCGCCACTGCCGGAAGGTCCTCCGGGGGGTCCACCCGGATATAACCTATGTCCAGCGGGAGAAGAGCGAGGACAGAGAGATAAAAATCGACGCCGCCAGAGCCCTCCGGGCCCAGGCCTCCGTCCGGCCCAACGAGGCGGAGCGAAGCGTATTTATAATCCGCGAGGCGGACACACTGAACACGGCCTCCCAGAACGCCCTTCTGAAGGTTTTTGAGGAGCCGGCGGATTTCGTGGTGTTCATCCTCCTGGCGGAGAATACCCAGCGCCTTCTGGAGACGGTCCGTTCCCGGTGCCAGGAGATAAGCCTGCCCCCGGCGGATAAGGAGCTTCCCCAGGCGGCCCTGGCCATAGTGCGGCCCCAGTCCAACCTGGAGCGGATGGCGGCCATTACGGAGCTTGAGAAGCTCTCCCGCAGCGAGCTGGGGGAGGCGGTCTCTGCGCTGCCCGCCGCCGCCCTGAGGGAGTACAAGGCCGGGAGAATGACGGACGCCGTGCTGTTCGGCCTCCGGGAGAAGTGTGCCCTGGCGGAAAAGTACCTGGCCGTCAACATATCCGCCTCGTACATCTCCGGGCTCATTATGACCGCATTTCCAGAATGACGACCTAAGAACAGGAAGTGGATAGCTTGACTGAGATAATCAGCGTAAAATTTAAAAACAAGGGCAAGGCCTATTTCTTCGACCCTGCAGGCATAACCGCCGCACCCGGGGACCGGGTGGTGGTTGAGACTGCCAAGGGACCGGAGTATGTCGAGTGCGTGGCCGGAAACCGGCAGATTGAGGATAATCTGGTACGCCAGCCTCTGCGGCCGGTGCTGCGCCTGGCTACGGCAGAGGATGACCGCCGGGCCCAGGAAAACCGCCGCCGTGAACAGGAGGCCATGGTAATCTG
>JAFPTE010000232.1 GCA_017400415.1 Oscillospiraceae bacterium | reverse complement strand
TATTGGTGGCGGAGGAATCCTCCTGGGAGAAGGTATCGAAGATATGGGGCAGAGATTCGCTGCTCATGCCGATGCCGGTATCGGCCATTCTGAAGGTGATCGTGCTCTTGCCCTCATACTGGGCGGTCCTCTCCACGTCGAAATCGATCCTGCCGCCCTCCGGCGTGAACTTGACGGCGTTGCCCAGGATGTTTATGAGCACCTGGCGGAGCTTCATATTGTCGCCGATGTAGTAATCGTCCAGGTGGCCCCGGATATGGCACTGATACTCCAGGCCCTTGCTCTGGCACTGGCCGCTTATCATGGTGTTCACGTATTCCAGGAGCTTGGAGAAGGAGAATTCCTCGTTCTTGATTACCAGGCGGCCGGACTCTATCCGGGACATATCCAGTATATCGTTTATAAGGCCCAGCAGGTGCTCAGCGGAGGTGCCGATTTTTGCAAGATAATCCTTGGTCTTCTCCGGCGTCTCCGGGTCGTTCATGGCTATGTTGTCCAGGCCGATGATGGCGTTCATGGGGGTGCGGATTTCGTGGCTCATATTGGAGAGGAAGGCCGTCTTGGCCCGGTTTGCCTGCTGGGCGGCGGCCAGGGCGTCGCTGAGGGCGTGGCTCTGCTCCTCCAGCTGCTTCTGCAGGGCAATGCGCTGGTCAAGCTCCTGCTGCTTGCCCCTTATCTCGGCGTCTGCGGTCTCCTTCTCCAGGATAAGCCTGGTGTTCCTGCGGGTCTGGATGACGATATAGGCGAAAATCAGCAGCATGAGAACCATCGTCAGCGCCGACATGATAATGTTCTGTATGACAATGCGGCCGGAAATATCCCCCACCTGCTCGCTGATGACGCTCTCACGAATCAGATAGGTAAGGAGCCAGTCGGTCCCCTGCACGGGGACGTAGCTGAGGGTCTCCCGTATGCCGTTGTAGGTAAAGGACGCCACGCCGCTGCGCAGGCCTTCAAAGTCCCCGCAAACCTTCTCGTAGGAATACTCGGGCTCATACTCCGCCTGGGAGAGGGCGTCCAGCAGGTTATCCTCCACTGCCAGGCCCCCCAGCACCGTATTGCTCAGGGCCACGCCGCCCTTCGTGTAGATATTCGTGAAGGTATAGCCGCTCTCCTGGGCCTGCATGGAGACCCCGGCCAGCATATCCTTCATGTCGATTTCCATGAAGCACACCACAAGCCTCTCCCCGTTGAAGGGAATACGCTCCAACGGCAGGGCTATGATAACGGTTTTGTCCGCCTTTTTCAGGTTCTTGATGGAGATATCCGCCCCCTTCAGGGCCAGATAGTCAAAGCTGTACTCGTCTATGTCCGTCTGGGTGCCCACGGAGGTATAGATAAGCCCCTTCTCATCGATGAAGGCGAACTTCTGCAGGGTGAAAAGGCGCTTCATTTTGGCCTGATAGGCCTGCAGGTGCTCCATGTCGCTCAGGTCCTCAGGCGTCATGAGCTCCAGGGCCGCCTGCATATCCTCAATGCGCCGCCGCAGATTGTCCGCCACCACCTGTTCCCGCCGCCCGGCCAGCTCATCCAGGTACAGAAGGCTCACTGTCCGGACCGCCTCGTCAGAGGCCTGCCGTGCCCTGTGGCCCATCCAGACCGTGCCCAGGACAATGATCAGCATAACGGCCACTATGCCCGCAATGGCGATTTATACGGAGTTATTGCTGCTCGTTTTAGTATTCACAGCTCTTACCTTCTCATGCCTCATCTGCCCCTGCGAAGCGTGCAGTGGCGATGGATTTCCATTTTCCGCTGTTGTAGCGGAGTATCATTAAAACCGTTCTCAGCATCTGGTCCGCCAGCAGGGCGATCCAGGCCCCCCACAGGCTCCAGTCCAGGACCCGCACCGTCAGAAGGCCCAGGCCGCTGCGTACCCCCAGCACCGTGACGGCAATGACCAGAGCCGTGTACCGGGTGTCCCCGGCGCCTCTCAGGCCGCCGGAGGTTATGAACTGGTCGGTCTGGAAGGGCTGGGAGAAGGCCAGGAGGAACAGGATATCCGCCCCAAGGGCGATGACCTCCGGCGTCTCGTTATACAGGCCGATGAGCTGACGGCGGAATATGATTATGAGAACGGCCATGACTGCGCTGATGCTCATGCCCAGATTCCTGGTCCGGCGCATATAGATGACCGCCATATCGAACCGCCCCTTGCCGATGCTCTGGCCCATAAGGGTGGTGGCGGAGGAGGCGAAGGCCTGGCCCATCATGAAGGTCATGGCCTGGATGCTCATGAGCACCTGGTGGGTGGCGTACATCAGATCCCCCAGGCCCGCCACGGTCCGGGTGTAGATTATGATTCCCGCCCGCATGAAAAGCTGCTCCACCATGGAGGGCACGCCAATTTCCGCCAGGCTGCGGATAAGGGGCCAGTCGAAGGAGAACCTGTCCCGGAAGTCCAGATGTATGTACCGTCTGCCCCCCAGCACGGTCAGCATGGCCATGAGGAAGGCCGCCGTCTGGCCGATGACCGTGGCAATGGCGGCGCCGGCCACGCCCATTTTGGGACAGCCCAGGTGGCCGTAAATCATAACGTAGTTGAGGAAGAGGTTTATGACGTTGGCCGCCGTGTTGTAGAAAAGGGGTATTCTGGTCTCCCCTATGCCCCGGAGGGCCGCCGTCACCGTAAAGCCGGCGCACAGGGGTATGAAGCCGTACATCTGTATCACAAGGTACGTTACCCCGGCGTCCACGGTAGCCCCGGAAATCTGGCCGGAGCCGCCGCTCATAAAGAGTATGAGAGGCCGGGCAGCCCCCAGGCCCAACAGCATGAAAAGGAAGGATATGATGAAGTTCAGCACCATGGCCTGCTTAAAGACCCGGTTGGCCTTCAGCCGGTCCTGCTGGCCCCGGAACCGGGCGATAAGGGCGGTGGCGCCGATGTTCAGGGCCTGTATCATGGTCATGAGCAGAAACTTCGGCTGGGCCGCCAGGCCCACCGCCGCCAGGGCTGTGATGCCCTCCTCCCCGGGCAGGCGCCCCACCATTATCTGGTCCGCCATGCTTGTGAGCTGAGTCAGCACCAGCTCAACAAGGCTGGGCAGGGCTATGAGGGTAATATCCCGCAGCAGCCGCCCCTCCGTTATCCCCTCCGGCAGGGGGTACCGCCGGACCGGGCCGTGCAGGTCCTCCGGCTCCGGACTGCCGCAGGGCAGGTCGTCAATGGCTGTGGATACTGTTTTTACGCTGCTGGTTGCCATGTGTCACTTTCCTCAGAATTATTCTCCTTTGATTTTACACATACACGGCTTAATTTGCAACACAAAAAAGCTGCTTTGTATAGCTTTTTCCCGGGGGATGTGCTATAATGTCATTTGTACTAATACATAATGGAGGCTTAGTATGGTTACCGGAAAAATAGTTCCCGAAAATCCGGGACTTAACATTATTATAGTCGGCTGCGGCAAGGTGGGCTCCACCATCACGGAGCAGCTTTACCGGGAGGGCCATGACATCACCGTCATCGACAAGGACCAGCGGGCGGTCCAGGCTCTGACGGACAATGTGGACGTTATGAGCATCGTGGGCAACGGCGCCAGCTACTCCGTCCAGATGGAGGCCGGCATTGAAAACGCCGACCTTATCATTGCGGTCACGGGCTCCGATGAGCTGAACCTGCTGTGCTGCACCGTAGCCAAGCGTGTGGGCCACTGCGACGCCATTGCCCGGGTCCGCAATCCGGACTACTCTGAGGAGGTGGGCTACCTCCGGGAGAAGCTGGGCCTCTCCATGATCATCAACCCGGATCTGGAGGCCGCCAACGAAATCGCCAACATTCTGTGCCTGCCCTCGGCCCTGGGCGTCAGCCCCTTCGGCAAGGGCCAGGCCCAGCTTATCCGCTTCAAGCTGCCGGAGGGCAGCCCCATCAGCGGCAAGAAGCTCATGGACCTGGGCGCCATGGTGAAAAACCTCCGTCTGTGCGCCATTGAGCGTGACGAAAACGTGTACATCCCCAACGGCAGCTTTGAGCTCCGCAGCGGGGACGCCATCTCCTTTGTGGCCTCCCTCCGGGCGGCCAGCGGGTTCTTTGAGGCCATCGGCATGAAGACCCACCGGATACGCAGCGCCATGATTATCGGCGGCGGCAATTCCGCCTATTACCTCTCCAAGCGGCTTATCGGCATGGGCATCTCCGTAAAGATAATCGAGATCCGCCGGGAGCGGTGCGAGCTTCTGGAGTCCGTGCTGCCGGAGGCCGTCATCATCCACGGGGACGGCACCGATGAGGACCTGCTGAAGGAGGAGGGCATCCGCTCCGTGGACAGCTTCATCCCCCTGACGGGGCTGGATGAGGAGAACATCCTCCTGACCCTCTACGCCCGGGACGCCTCCAATGCCAAGGTCATCACTAAAATAAACCGCATCACCTTCCGGAACGTCATCGCCGGCCTGGAGCTGGGCAGCGTTGTGTACCCCAAGTACATCACCGCCGAGGCCATCGTTGCCTACGTCCGGGCCAAGCGCAACTCCATGGAGAGCGACATTGAAACTCTCTACCATCTCTATGACTCCCGGGCGGAGGCCGTGGAATTCACCGTGGGCGCCGTGGAGGGCGTTACGGGCATACCCCTCAAGGAGCTGAAGACCCGGGGCGACGTGGTCATCGCCTCCATAAATCATATGGGCCAGCACATCGTCCCCGGCGGCGACGACTGCATACGGGAGGGCGACAACGTGGTCATCGTCACCACCAACACGGGCCTCCACGATATCCGGGATATACTGAGGTAGGCCCATGAACAAAAAGATGATTCTCTACATCCTGGGCCACGTGATGCT
>JAFPTE010000231.1 GCA_017400415.1 Oscillospiraceae bacterium | reverse complement strand
GTTGACGGCGGGATTGGAGTACCGGGGGGCGAAGCCGTCCCGGAAAAAGAGGCTTTTCACGTCCGGGCCCCAGAAGTTGTAGCCGTCCCACTCCAGTATGCGCTCCTGCCGCAGGAGCACCAGGGCCGTTATGACAAGGGCCAGGGAGACCACAAAAAAAGGGTCCAGCAGCTGCCGCCGCAGCTCCAGAAGGAGCTTCTTCGTGCCCCTTCGCAGGGCCCAGCGGGCAGTGAGGACCAGGGCGGCGGTGCCGCCCAGAAGCAGAAATATATCGGAGCTGCTCATGGCCCCGAAGAAGGCCAGCACGTACTGCAGGAGCCCCAGGGCGCAGAGAAGCCAGGGGGCCTCCTCAATGGGCGAGGTCCCCCGTCTTCTGGCCACGGCAAAGGTCATGGCGAAAAACGAGACTGCCAGGACGATACTCACTCTTTCTCCTGCTCCTTAAAGACCCATACTTTCTGGAAATGGTAGTTGGCGAAGAACAGGGCCCCGTCCACCGCCATCTTGATTATGAGCTTGGGAATGGGAATGACCCGCACCAGCAGGGAGACTATGGCGGCGCTGGTGACCATGATGCCCAGGAACAGGGCAATATACCGCACGGTCTGCTGTCCCCCGTTTCCGTGGGACTTGAAGGTCACGTTCTTGTGCAGCAGGAAGTTCACGGACCCGGAGATGATGCGGGCGATGACGTAGGCGGTGAAGGTCAGGTCCTCGTTGCCCCCGAACAGGATATCCGCCAGGATGTGGAACAGGATAAGGTCCACCGCCGTGCTGGTAAGGCTCATGCCCAGGAAGGTCAGGGGTCGGCGGTAGATAAGGAAGCTGTCCCGCACGAAGCGGAAGTGGGAGGACTTGTTCCCCTCGATATACACGGTCTCGATGGGCTCCTGGAGTATGGGCACCTCCCGGGCAGCGGCGTCCAGCAGGCAGTTCATCTCGAACTCATACCGGTCCCCCTCCACCTTCAGAAGGTACTCGATCATATCCCGGGGGATTCCCCGCAGGCCGGTCTGGGTATCCCGGACCCGGATGCCGGTCATCATCTTGAACACCGTGGCGGTGATAGCGTTGCCGGCCCGGCTGGTCCAGGGCACCTCATCCTTGTCAAAGGCCCGTACCCCCAGAACAAGGCTCTCCGGGTGCTCCGCCACGTCCCGGCTCACCTTCAGTATATCCTCCACCGTGTGCTGCCCGTCGGCATCCGCAGTGACGGCGCCCACGCAGTCCGGCATGCTGTCCAGGATATACTGCAGCCCGGTTTTCAGGGCGGCGCCCTTGCCCCGGTTGGCCTCGTGGGCCAGGACCGTTATGCCCAGGGAACGTATCTCGTCAAAAATGGGCAGGCAGGACCGGGAGGAGCCGTCGTTTACCACCAGGAAACGCCAGACCCCGCCCTCTATGCCCTTATGAATAAGTCCCAGGAGCTTTTCATCCGGCTCATAGGCCGGTATAAGAACGCATACCTTCTCCAAAAGGTCACGCCTCCCTGAAATCAAGATAATCCGGCAGGGTCAGAGGCTCGCCTTCTCCGTAGCGCAGCAGGAGCTTATCCCCCGCCTCGCTCTGCTCCTCAAAGCCCGCCAGCTTGTAGGTTATATACATGATGCGGTTATACTCCGTCTCCCTAAACTCCGCCAAAAGGGCCCTTCCCTCCCGGGCGGCCAGGATGGTTGCATATGCCAGCAGGGCGGAGCCCACCCCCCGGCTCATGACCCGGCAGGAGACGATAAGGAGCTTCAGGACCAGCTCCCCTTCCTGCCGCCTGAGGAGCATTATGCCCACCTTGCCGCTGTCCCCGTAGTCATCCTCCAGGGCGGCCACCCGGAATATCCAGTCCGGCCTTGTCATAAGCTCCCGGAGCTCCGAGAAGGAATAGGTATAGCCCGTGGAATTGAGCTGGTGGGTCCGGACGGTGAGCTCCTCCACCCGCTCCAGGTCCTCCTCAGTCACCGGGGATACCGTCAGGCGCATATGGAGGGTTTTCAGAAAATCTTCATTGTTGCCGGAAAACTCCCGCCGGGCCTCCTGCCGCATAAGGTCCGCCTTGTACATGAGTCTGCGGCGGCTGCCGTCCTCAGTAATGAAGGCAGGCATGGCCTCCGGCATCAGAAGCACGTCACCGGGGTCGGCGGCGTCCCAGACCAGGAGCTTCGGCAGGGCGGAGCGTATCTCGTCCCGCTCGAAGGGGCTGTCGTCCGCCGCCAGGGCGGCGTTTTCCTTTATGTTCAGAAGATCCAGAATGGTCCTGACCGCCCGGGACTTGGGTCCCCAGCTTATCTGGGGGCACAGGAAGTAGTCCCAGACGCCCAGGCTCTCAAGGCGCCTTTTCGCCGGGGCAAAATCGTTTTTGCTGGCTATGGACTGGACTATGCCCCGCCGGTCCAGCTCCCGGATAACCCCCAGGACCCCGGGCCGGAGCTTTTCTCCGCCGCCCTCCGTAAGGGTGCCCTGCCAGAGGGTGTTGTCCAGGTCCCAGATTACGAGCTTGATGCTCATTATACCCGCTCCCCGTGGCTCTCCACCACCTGAGCTATGCGGCGGACCGTGGAGAAATTCTCCCGGGTTATCTCCCGGCGGCTCAGCTTGATTTTAAACTCCTTCTCCACGAAGAGCACGATCTCCAGGGCGAAAAGGGAGTTCACATAGCCGGAGCCGAAGAGCTCCGTATCGGGCTCGATTCCCTGCCGGCCCTCAAAAAACTTCATTATTCTCTCAACTGTGCTGTCCATTACCGTTCCTCCAGAATTATGAGCACGTCCTCCGGCCCCATGGAGCCGGTGACGGTCTCTCTTTTTATGGCGTACAGGGACTGGTGAAGCCCCCTCACAAGCTCTGCGGTGCCCTTATCCGTGGACACGGTGACCCGGGCACCGGCGGAGTGGAGCACAACCTCGCTGAGGATATCGTAAAGGCCGTAGGGATAGGTGAGCACATAGCACTCCTCCCCCAGGGCGGCCTCCAGCTGGGCCCGGGATTTATCAAAATCCGCCAGTATGGCCCGGGCAAATTCCTCGTCGCTCTCCCCGGCCAGGGGCACGACCCCCTTCCGGCAGCCCTCCCCGTCCAGCTCCGTAACCTGGTGCATATCGTAGGTGTGGGACCTCAGGCGGATAACGCCCTTCTCTTCCCAGGACCTTGCCTCCTCCAGGGAGAAGTGGGGCAGCATGGCCTTCCCCGTGTCCTTGTAGGTATCCTTCCCCACGGAGACGCCGATGACGGAGACCTCCGCCGTATAGCCGTACCTCTCCAGAACCGGCGCCATGAGAGTCAGGTTATCCCCGTAGCCGTCATCCACGGAGATGACGAAGCTCTTCTCCGGCAGGTCTGCCCCCTTCAGCACGTAGCTTTCCAGCATATCGTAGGTGACGGTCTGCCAGCCGGCCTCCTTAAGGGCCTTCAGGGTTTCCTCAAAAACGTCGATTCGGCTTACCATATCGGAGATTTTCGCCGGGTCCTCCGTGAAGGAGTGGTACATGAGCACCGGCACCCGGGCGGTATAGGCGCTCTCCGGCACCTGCTGCCGGTCTGCAAAGGCCTGCCGGGCCCTCTCTGCGGCGTTTTCCGCCGTGGTCAGATGGCCGAAGCCCTCCGGCAGCCAGCCGGATTTATCCCCGAAAACGTACCGCAGGACCATGAGCCCCACGTCGTTCCGGAAGTGATTTGTATCGTAAAAATACCGGATATCGCCGTTTACGGCGTTGTTGCCCCAGAAATCGTAAAAATCCGTGGCCTCGGCGCAGGAGACCCAGAAGCGGGTGAGCTCCCCCTCGTCATACTTATAGAACTCGTCATTATATATGGGCACGCCGATGACCGTCAGCTGAACGTCCCGCTCCCGGCACAGCTCCACAATGCTCCGGAGGGTGGCCGCCGCCTCCGCCAGATGGGGCAGAGACGTGGGCTCCTGGGGCACCAGGTTATTCTCCCGCTCCAGGTAGGAGGCCATATCGGCAATGGGCACGTTGTCCCGCCGCTCCTTATTATAGACCCCGGTCTCCGCTATATACACGGCGTCGGCATTCATAAGGTAGCCCCGGCGCCCCAGGGCCTTGAGCTTTTCCAGGCCGTAGGCCGGGTTGGCGGCGAGGTATTTGAGATAGAAGAGGGCCAGGCTTGACCCGTCCGCCTTTGCGTGCATATTGTTCTTGATGGGGTCCTCCTGGGTGCCGTACCAGACGGCGTCCTGGGGGTCGATGCACAGGACGATGTGCCGGACCTGACAGTTATCCAGAAGCCAGCTCACCAAAAGCGCCTCGTCCAGCAGATCCCCGCCGTACCAGGTCATGTTGTAAAACCGGCGGCCCGTGTACTCATTGAGCTTTTCCACCGGGATGGAGGAGGCCTTGGAGGAGCCTATCACGTAGGCGTCATAGTCTGCGCTGTGCCTTTCCAGCCAGGCTATCTTGGCCACCCGGGGGTTCATGGTCATGTCGTACTCATACCAGTCCAGCACCGGGTCCCCGAACACGCCGAAGGGGTCCAGTATCAGGTTCCAGGCCCCCACCAGGAGGGCCGCCGCCAGCGCCGCCAGAAGGAACACCGCCAGCCAATGGTGCAGTTTCATCTGAAAGCCTCTCAGAAGTTGAAGTAGAGAAATTTGGAAACGCCCGTCATGAAAAACAGGCTCAGGCCCAGCAGCGCCCCGCAGACTGCGGCGTCATACCACCGGAAATCCGTCTTTTTGGAGATGGAGTTGGTGTTGGGCAGGAGGAAGCAAACTGCGGCCCCCAGGACCAGGGCTGCGGTGCCCTCCGGGTGGGTCGTGACGAAATACAAAAGCTCGTTCCACATGGTGCGGACGTGGATCATCTCCCCGAAGGCGAAGAGCCGCTTGTAGACCTCCAGGGCCTGGGTAAGGCCGTTTGCATCGAAAAGCACCCGCACAAGGCCCCCCACGATAAAGGTCACGGTCACGCCCAGCCAGGCGGGCAGGGGCTTCCTCCGCCGGACCCGGCGGACGTTGGCCAGGCTCACCAGAAGGCCGTTGACCACGCCCCAGACTACGAAGTGCCAGCCGGCCCCGTGCCACAGGCCGGAGACCGTGAAGGTGGCCACGGTGGCGAAGATGAGCCTGCCGATACCGTCACCGAAGCCGAAGAGATTATTGAACACCGTGTCGCTCCAGAACCGGGAGACGGTCATGTTCCACCGGCGCCAGAAGTCGGCGAAGTCCCGGGCCTTATAGGGGGAGTCAAAGTTTATGGGCAGCTCCACCCCGAAGAAGTGGCCCAGGCCCCGGGCCATGTCAATGTAGCCGGAGAAGTCGAAGTAATAGGCGAAGACGTAGGCAAAGACCCCCAGCCAGGCGGCGGGGACGGAGGCGAAGGCCACGGTGCCGGAGTAAAACTCCTGGGCCATGTCGATAAGGGGCGTGGCCAGCAGGACCTTTTTGGCACAGCCGAAGGAGAAGAGCATGAGCCCCCGGCGCAGGTCTATCCGGCCCTTTTCCAGAAGGCCGTCCCCCTGAATCTGGGGCACCAGCTCCTCATTGCGCATTATGGGCCCCACGATGAGCTGGGGGAAGAAGGTGATGAAAACGGCGTAGTCCAGGGCCCCGGGGAGCTTTGCCTCCCCCCGCCAGAGGGCGGCGGTATAGGCCAGGATCTGGAAGGTGAAGAAGCTGATGCCGATGGGCAGAGCCGGCCGCAGAAGGGAAAGCTCCGTTCCGAAGACCAGGTTCACCGTCTCCTTGAAGAAGTCCAGGTACTTGAAGTACACCAGCAGCCCCAGGTCCCAGACCAGGGCGGCGGCGAAGAGCACATGGCGCCAGGGGCTCTTTTTCGCCCGGTCCATACCCAGCATGAGCAGGTAGTTTACCGCCACGGTGGCGGCGAACATCAGGGCGTAATCCGGCTGCCCCAGGGCGTAAAACAGAAGGCTTGCCGCCACGAGCCAGACCTTGACGGCGGTGCTGCCGAGCCACCTGCGCAGGGCCAGAAACCCCAGCCACACCGCCGGAAAGAACAGGAATATGAACTTGTAGGAGGAAAATATCATGGGCATAAGCCCCCATCAGATGGTTATACAGGGTAATTGTACCACAAAGCACCGCCCAGGTCAACAAAAACGCAGTCCGGGCGAAAATTGTGCAGTACGCCGAGCTTTGCGGCAGACTATTGGCGCCGGATTAGCGGCATTGACCTTGAGACCTATTATGAATACGTGAACAGTTTTGTTGAAACGCTTAAAGCGTGAGCACAGCACGGCGCACAGGGAAAAACCCCTGTGCGCTTTTTTCATCTCATAGCTTGATTCGGGGGCGGAGCTGTGATATAATGAAGTTAGAGATAACTAACTGCCCTGTACCGCATAGGATAGGGTGACTGATAAGGCCGCTTTGCGGCAGAGAGGAGAAGAGATGACAAGCGAGGTTATAAAGGGCATAATGATACCCTT
>JAFPTE010000230.1 GCA_017400415.1 Oscillospiraceae bacterium | reverse complement strand
TGGATTCTGCTGGGGGTGCTTATAATCATGAACAGCCGGTCCCCTCTGGACTCGGCCCTGAAGTGCTTCGTGTTCTTCCTCATAAGCCAGCCCCTGTGCTACCTGGTGCAGGTGCCCTTCAGCTCCCTGGGCTGGGGCATAGCTGGATATCGGTTACTCCAACTTCACAGTCACGAAAAAATAACAAAATCGCCCGCCGTACGGCGGGCTTTTACCTTTTTTCGCCTGAATATCAAATATCCTCTTGCTTTTTTGCTGATATGAGAATATATTTATATTGTGCATTTGAAAAGTTCGGAAAAACCGGTGGGGGACCGGATTTTCCGGAAATACAGAGAAAATCAATATGCACTTATAAAAAAGGGGGATAATATCAGCATGAATCAGCGCATAAAGCTGACGAAACGGCTTCTGCAGGAGAGCCTTTTAGGGTTCCTGGACAGCAGAAGTGTGGAAGAAGTCAGCATCGTGGAGCTCTGCAGGGATGCAGGCATCAACCGCTCCACCTTCTACGCCCACTATTCCTGTATCCGGGACGTGGTGCGGGACATATCGGTAGGGCTCACGGACCGGATAAGGGAGATATGCCGCCGGGAGCAGGAGGACAGAAGAGCCTGCCTGGAGGAAATCTGCCGGTGCCTCTATGAAAACCGGGATACGGTGCTCAAGCTCATGCGCAGCCGGACGGAGGAGGAGCTGGAGGAGACCTTTGCGGCTCTGGACGGGGATTTTTACCTGTTCCGCAGCTTGGGCACGGAGCCCCGGGACGACAAGCTGGTGCTGGCCTTCCTGAACCACGGCGCATATAACCTGGTGAAAACCTGGCTTGCAGAGGAAGAGGACAGGACGCCGAAGGATACGGCGAACCTGATTTATGACAGGCTTTTTAAAAAATTGCTGTAATGAGACGGCCGGCGGGATATTCCGCCGGCCGTGCTTTATTCTGCTTTGTCCATCATTTTCGTGCCCGCCCAGAGGGTTATGACAAGCCCCAGAATGAGAATCGCCAGGGCGCCCCACATGTTCCAGATGCCCACAAGGGCGCTGAGTGCCGGGGCAAGAGCCGTCAGAGCCAGAATCCGGGCCAGGGCACGGGCGTATTTCTTCGGGTCTTTGGGCTTAACGGAGTTCTGGGCCCGCTGGGGCAGCATTTTGTAATCTCCGGTCAGGGCCAGAACAGCGGCGTAGGCCCACAGGGCCAGGGCAAAAATGCCCATGAGGATAGAGTATGCGTAGTCCACGGTGCTTTGTCCTCCTTTTATCTTTTGCAGAAGTCGGATACCCGCCCGAGAAAGTCCGGCGCCTCCTCATAGAGCCCGTGGCCCAGGCCGTCGTACATGTATATCTGACTGCCGTCGATTCGGAGGGCCATCTCCCGGGAGGCCTGGCCGGTGACGATTTTATCCTCCCGGCCGCCGATTATGAGGGTGGGGCAGGCAATACCTCCCAGCAGGTCAAAGGCGTCATGGGAAAGGCAGGATTGGGCCTGTATCGTGAACCGCTCCAGACTCCGGGGCCTTGTGAGGAGCGCCGCAAGGGCGTTTTCTGTCCGGGCGGATCTGAGGCGCTTTTCCGAATAGCTCTTCTCCGCCGTGTCCTCCAGAATCGCCTTAAAGTCGCACCGCCGGGCCATCTCAAGCCAGCCGGTGACGACCTCCTCCAGGGTGGGGTTTGGCCGGGCGGCAGTGACCGCAAGCACCAGCCGCCGCACTGCCTCCGGGTGGTCCAGGCAGAGCCACTGGGCTATCATGCCCCCCTGGGAGACCCCCAGAACCGCCGCATTGCGGATGCACAGGGCGTCCATGGCGCAGTAAAGGTCCTCCGCCATGTCCCGGGTGGTCATGCCCGGCACAAGCTCCCGCCGCCGGGAGAAGACGTACACAGTGAAGTCCCTTGCCAGGGAGCGGTAGAGCAGGGAAAAGGGCAGGGCCTTCCCCCGGACGGTGGCAAGGCCGTCCCCCAGACCGGGTATCATAACAAGGGTCCTTTCTCCGCTGCCGAAGCGGATATAGTCGGTCACCCCGGCGGGGTGGTCCACGTATGAATTTTTCCAGGCCTGCATAGCTGTCGCCTCCCTCAGATAAAGTATATCCGATGGGGCGAAAAATGTCCATAGCCTATTACAATTTTTCGGGTAATGTGATATAATTTATCAAATGCAAATCCAACCCCTTATATGATGCTTGAGGAGGCTTAGCATGAAAAGAAAAATTGATCCTCTGGCCCACTCCGCCCAGATTGCCCAGTCCCTGGCAAAGGGCGCATTTCTCACCACAAAAGCCGGGGACAAGGTCAACTCCATGGTCATCGGCTGGGGCCACATTGGCAGGATATGGGAGCGGCCCGTGTTCGTGGCCTACGTCCGGGGCCGGAGGTTTACCCGGGAGCTTCTGGACAAAAACCCGGAGTTCACGGTGAACGTGCCCATAGAGGGCTATGACAGGAAGGCCTTCATGATTTGCGGATCCAAAAGCGGCCGGGATATGGACAAAATAAGTGAGGCGGGCCTCACCCTTGAGGCGCCGGAGGTCATCTCCGTGCCCGGCATAAGGGAGTACCCCCTGACTCTGGAGTGCCGGGTCATCTACCGGCAGGAGCAGGAGCTGGCGAAGATACCGGAGGATATCCAAAGGCGCTTTTACAGCATTGAGAATGACGACCACATCGCCTATTACGGCGAAATTGTGGCCGCCTATGTGATTGAGTGAGGTGCACTGTGGAAAAACAGCTTGGCTTCGGCCTTATGCGCCTGCCCAGAACGGGCGGCGAAATCGACGTGGAGACCGTTTCAGAAATGGCGGACCTGTTTCTTGGGCGGGGCTTTACGTATTTTGACACGGCCTATGTGTACGAGGGCAGCGAGGAGGCCTTCAGAAAGGCAGTGGTGGAACGGCACCCCCGGGAGAGCTTCACCGTGGCGGATAAGCTCCCGGCCTGGGCATTCAGCCCGGAGAAAGGCCCGGAGGATATCTTCAATGAGAGCCTCCGGCGCTGCGGCGTGGAGTACTTTGACTATTATCTGATGCACAACGTAAATGAGCGCAGCGCCCCCCTCTTTGATGAGTACAACGCCTGGGACTTTGCAAATCGCATGGTCCGGGAGGGGAAGATCCGGCACCTGGGCTTTTCCTTCCACGGCAAGCCGCCCCTGCTGGAAAAGACCCTGGAAGAGCACCCGGAGGCGGAGTTCGTGCAGCTGCAGATTAATTACATCGACTGGAAGGACGAGAATGTCCGTGCCTGGGAGAATTACGCCGTCGCCCGGGCCCACGGCAAGAGCATAACCGTCATGGAGCCCATCAAGGGGGGCATACTGGCCTCCCTGCGGCCGGAGGCCATGGCGGAGCTGACGGCCCTGGGCACCGGCGCTTCCGCCTCCTCCTACGCCCTGCGGTGGGCAGCCTCCCTGGAGGGGGTGAAAACCGTGCTCTCCGGCATGGGCGCCCCGGAGCAGATGGAGGATAATCTGAACACCTTCGCCCCCTTCGTGCCCCTGAAGCGGGAGGAGCGGGCGGCGGTGGAGCGCTGCCGGGACGTTATCCTCTCCGCTCCCACGGTGCCCTGCACCGCCTGCCGCTACTGCTGCGAGGGCTGCCCCATGGGCATCAATATCCCGGAGATAATAAAGTGCTATAACCGGCTTCTGACCTTCGGGGACCACGGCGGCCCCCATATGCGTTACGCCTCCCTTCTGAAGGAGGGCAGCGGCCAGGCCGGCCAGTGCGTGGGCTGCGGCCAGTGCGAGAGCGTCTGTCCCCAGGGCCTGGAGGTCACGGAGATTCTGGCAAAGGCCTCGGAGCTTCTGGATAAGTAAAGGAAATCACCGGCCTTAAAAAGGCCGGTGACGGAGGCTGTCGACAAAGTCGACAGCCTTCAAATGAGACCCGCTGCGCTGGGCTCTCATTTGAGCTGCTCGCGCTCCATCGCCTCGGCTGCGCCTCCTTGGTCGGCGCGAGGGCGGCGCTGCGCCGCCGCCTGAAGGTGTTTTTGCCGGGGCAAAGCTCCGGCAAAAACAATTGAAGCATGGTTTGTCTGCAGTCTGAATCACCGGCCTTTTAAGGGCGGTGATGCTTTTTTTACTCATTTTCTGCCGCTCAGGTAATCCAGAAGCTCCTGCCGGGAGGAGAAGTCGGACAGCTTAACGGCGCTTGAAATGACCCTAAGAACGTCTCCGTCAGCAACGATTATGTAATAACTCATACCTGCGGCGCCTTGCAGCTTCATATCTGCGTTGATTGTTCCGGACGCAGGGAAGGAGTCAACGTCGCCGCTTATGGCATAGGATGCACAGTATTCGGTGACTCCGATGTCCTCACGCTCAAGAAAAACGTAGAATTCACTTATTTCCCAGTCGGTAAAGCCGGGATTATTCTCCTTCATGGCGGAAAATGCCGAAAGCATATACGGATCTGCGGCGCTGCGGTATTTTTCATAAGCCCCCCGATCTACGCCGCGGGAGGGGGCAAATAGATTGCGTATTTTCCAGTAAAGCTCCGGGTAGTCCGCCACAAAGCTGTTAAGCGGGATTTTGTTTATAACTGCGGATATCTCGACAAGTCCCTCACTTTTGCCTATGGCGGCATAAATGTAGTTGCCGCCGGCTGCCATCTGCCTGGAGGTATTAGCCAGATGAAACTTGGTCGCCCAGAGGGCGGAGTCCAGGTGGGTGCGGTTTACCGCCATGTCCGGAGCATTTTTCAGCATCACCGCAAACTTTTGCCTGTCAAAGATGCTTGCACCGTTGTAATTGTCAATGGAGTAAATTCCTGCGTCGTCAAGGCTGCGGAGCAGGTCGGGGAGCCCGTCAGACTGGGGTACGGCCGTCTCCGAGGAAACGGACTGCGCCTGGGGCTTCTCCTCATCTTTATGCACTTCTGCGGGATTCACAGCGCAGGAGGC
>JAFPTE010000229.1 GCA_017400415.1 Oscillospiraceae bacterium | reverse complement strand
GAAAACGGCCATCGGCATGGTGCCCCAGTAGTTCGGATAGGCCAGCACGACGGTATCGTATTCGTCGATGGAGGCCGGCAGGGAGACCAGCTCCGGTCTCGCCTTCGCCCGCAGATCCTTTTTGGCCTCCTCGATGCAGGTCATGTACACCGGGGAGTAGGGCTTTTCCATCTCGATTCTGAAGCTGTCCGCCTCTATGAGACCCTTCATGATGTTGCACACGGTCTCCGTGTTGCCCACCTTTATGTAGCGCATTGCGCCGCCGAAATAGTTCTCGTCCGCCCGGGAGAAAAATGCGATAAGTGTTCTGGCCATTGCTGCGGCCTCCTTCTTTGTTTTCTGCCTGGATTATACCGGAAATCTATTACAAAGTCCAATCGAAATGTTGTATAATCGATTTAACTATTAAATAGCGGAGGCCGGCCATGACCACAAAACAGATTGATTACTGCATTGAGCTTGCCCGCACGCTGAATTTCAGCCGGGCGGCGGAGAATCTCTTTGTCAGCCAGCCCACCTTTTCCTATCAGATAGCCCTTCTGGAGGAGGAAGTAGGCTTTAAAATATTTGAGCGCAGCGGCAGGGGGGCGGCCATGACACCGGCGGGGGCCCAGTTCGTCTCCTTCCTTTCCGGCATGCGGGAGGAGCTGAAGCGGGCCATAGAGCAGGGGCAGAACTTCAGCGCCCGGTACCGGGACAGCATAACGCTGAGCCTTATGGTGCGGCAGGCGGTGTACTTCCTGCCGGAGGCCATGCGGCTTTTCGCAGAAACAAACCCCCGGGTGCAGATAACCCCGCTGTTCCAGTACACCGGGGGAGTGGAGGCCTTCCTGCGGGGTGAGGCGGACGTGCTCTTCGCCCTGGCCGAGCAGACCCGGCAGATTCCGGGCATCGCCGTCCACCCCCTTTTTGAGAGCCGGGTGTACCTCATAGCGGACAGAAGCGACCCCCTGACGGAGAAGAATCTCATCCGTCAGGAGGATCTGTACGGCCGCTCCCTTATGGTGGGCGGCGGCTCCCCGGCGGCCCTCAGGGCGGTGCAGCACCGGCTTATCGCCACCGGGAGGATAGAGTATTTCAACAGCCCGGACCACGACACCACCCTTACGAACATCGCCGCCGGGAAGGGGGTCTGCCTGGCCCCGGGCTTTCTCAACGACCACAGCGGCCAGTTCGCCTGGATTCCCTTTGACTGCCGGGAGACCTTCTCCTGCGTCCTGTGCACCCATAAGGCGGACAGCCGCCCGGCTCTGGGGGAATTCATCGCCCTTCTGCAGGGGCTCTACCGGGACGCCGTGGCCTTCCCCCTGTGAGGAGCGGAAAAATAGGCATTGATTATGAGGCGGAAAATCGGTATAATATAGTCATACGAAGGGACAGTTTCCCAAGGGGAGAGGAGCGGAGCTATGTTCGGCAGGAAATTCCGGCTCGATGAGCAGAACCTTATGGTTATAGAGGAGATAGGCAAGCACATGCCCGGGGGCTTTTTCATCTATCGGGCTGAGGCGCCGGAAGAGCTTCTCTATGCCAACAGGGCCGTTTTTGACATATTCGGCTGTGCCGACCAGGAGGAGTTCAAGGCCCTGACGGGCTATACCTTCCGGGGCATGCTCCATCCGGACGACTATGAGGCCGTGGCCAAGTCCATCGCCGAGCAGACTGAGTTCAGCGACGGCAGGAAGGACTACACGGAGTACCGCATTATCCGCCGGGACGGAAAGGTCCGCTGGGTGGACGATTACGGAAACTTCACCCAGACGGACGCCTACGGCGGGGTGTACTATGTGTTCATATCCGACATCACCGACAAGCGGGAGCGCATGGAGTCCGACCTGGCGGTCCGCCAGGCGGTCATTGAGGCTCTCAGCAAGTCCTACCACACGGTCTGGCTCATAAACGATGTGGAGACGGAGACGTTTTCACTGTACCGTGGTGATACCGCAGGTCAGACCATCCACTCCGATGCAAACCTCAACGCCCTGGGCCACATTAAGTATTCCCAGGCCAAGGACCAGTACATAGACAATATGGTGGCGCCGGAGGACCGGCAGAGGCTCCGTCAGGAGCTCTCCGTCGATAACCTGAAAAGCCGCCTTCAGGAGCGGCACGAGTTCACGGTCAATTACCTGCGGCGGATGGACGACGGTACCGACAGGTATTTCCGCATCGAGTTTGCCCGGGTGGATATGCCCGACGGCAAGGTGGGCATCGTCTGCGGCTTCAAGGACGTGGACGGCGACGTGCGCCGGGACCGGATGCGTCAGGAGGCCATGCAGCGGGAGCTGGAGGAGCGCATCGCCCTCCAGGAGCGGCTCCTTAAGGAGGAGGCCCAGCGCAAGCAGCTGGACAGCATGATAACGGCCATGGCCTCGGACTACCGCAGCGTGTATCACGTGGACCTGGATAAGGATGAGGCGGTCTGCTTCCGGGCGGACGGCAAGGACCCGGACGACTTTAAGGAGGGGGACGTTTTTCCCTATTACGAGCGATTCGTGGATTACGGCAGCCGCTATGTGGACAGCCAGTACCGGGAGGGTTTCCTGCAGTTCATAAAGCCTGAGAACATCCGCCGGGCCCTGTCCACGGAGAGCATTATCGCCTTCCGTTACCTGGCCCACCGGGGCGGCAACGATTACTATGAGATGCTCCGCATGGCCGGCGTCCGTCACCCGGCGGACCGGGACGACCATATCGTCCATGCCGTGGGGGTGGGCTTCACGGTCATCGACGCAGAGATGCGCCGGTCCATGGCGAAAAACCACGCCCTGGCCCAGGCCCTTAAGGCCGCAGAGGAGGCGAATCAGGCAAAAACCAGCTTCCTTTCCAACATGAGCCACGAGATACGCACCCCCATGAACGCCATCATCGGCCTGGACACCCTGGCGCTGAACGATAAGGACCTGCCGGCCCAGACCCGGGATTACCTGGAGAAGATCGGCGGCAGCGCCCGGCACCTTCTGGGACTTATAAACGAGATTCTGGATATGAGCCGCATCGAGTCCGGCCGCATCGTCCTCAATAAGGAGGAGTTCTCCTTTGCTGCCATGCTGGAGCAG
>JAFPTE010000228.1 GCA_017400415.1 Oscillospiraceae bacterium | reverse complement strand
GGAGGACGTAATGGAGTGCGCCGAGCGGGCCAGGCTGGACACGGTTTACTTCCTGTCGGAAGGGGAGGAAGACCATGCTGAATAAGAGAGAGTATCCCCCCATAGGGGAGACGGTTTTTTATGACCGGCTGGAAAACGGCCTGCGGCTCTGCGTGGTGCCCCGAAGGGGCTTCACAACAAGCCTTGCCATGCTGACGGTGGACTTCGGCAGCACGGAGAGTGCAGTAAAATATAAGGGCAAAACCATTCCGCTGCCCTCCGGCACAGCCCACTTCCTGGAGCACCGGGTGTTTGAGATGGCCGGCGGCGTTTCCGCCATGAGCGTGCTGACGGACATGGGCGCCAACGTGAACGCCTTCACGGCCTCGGACCTGACGGCGTACCACTTTGACTGCTCCTCCGGGTTTATGGATGCTCTGGAGGTCTTCCTGAGCTTCATCTTCCACCCGGAGATTACGGAGGAGGGGGTCCTGAAGGAGGAGCCCATAATCCTCCGTGAGATCGCCATGAGCCGGGATGAGCCGGAAACCGAGCTCTATTACGGCCTTCTGCGGTGCCTTTTCAAGCGCCATCCCATCCGGGAGCCCATTCTGGGCACGGAGGAGACCGTGGGCACCATAGACAGCGAGCTTCTCAATATCTGCCACAGCGTTTTTTACGTTCCCGCCAATATGGCGCTGACGGTGGTGGGTGACCTGGACCCCATCCAGGTGCGGGACCACGTTGAAAGGGTCATCGCTTCCGATTACTATAACCCGCCGGAACGCATACCGGGGCCCAGAGATATGGGAAAGCCCGTTTCCGTGCACCGGAAAAAGGCCATGGAGATATCCGGGGATATGTTCCTTGCAGGGGCCAAGACCGACTCACCCCAGAACGGCAAGGCCCTCCAGCGGGAGGAGATAGTCTCCGCCCTTGCCCTCTGCTATCTGATGGGTGAGGCCTCGCCCCTCTATAACCGGATGTATGAGGAGGGCATCGTTAACGAGACCTTCTCCTTCGAGAGCGAGATAACCGGCGGCGTATCCTTCATAAGCCTCGGGGGCGAGAGCCCGGACCCGGAAAAAGTTCTGGATGCGGTCTTTGCGGAGGCGGAGGCCGTCGTAAAAGCCGGACTGGATGAGAAGCGGTTTTCCCGGCTCAGGAAGGCCGCCATCGGCGATGAGCTCCGGGACCTGAACTCCTTTGAGTGCATTGCGGACGGAGCCTCCTGGGCCATGCTCCGGGGCTATGACTTCTTCGATACGGTCTCCGTTATAAAGTCCGTTGAGGCGGAGGAAATCAGGGAGTATATTGCAAAGAGCTTTGTCCGGGACCGCTTCGCCGTTTCGGAGATTCTTGCGAAGGAGGGACAGGAGCAGTGAGCGACGGAACCATAAGCTTCCCGGGCCTCTTCGGCGACAATGGCATAAACCCGCCCTCTTATTTTTCCCTGGGGCCCTTGAACATTCACTGGTACGGAGTTATAATAGCCCTTGGCTTTCTGCTGGCCCTGACCTACTGCTCAAGGCGTGCAAAGAGCTTCGGCATCAAAGAGGACGACCTTTACGATATGGTCCTCTGGGGCCTGCCTCTGGGCATAGTGGGCGCAAGACTCTACTATATCATCTTTTACCCGGAAATGTTCAGGGACGCGGGCTTTATGGATTATATCGCCGTCTGGAACGGCGGGCTTGCCATCTACGGCGGCATCATAGCCGCATTTCTGACGGTGCTGGTCTGCACTAAGCTGAAGAAAATCAGCACCCTTGCGGTGCTGGATATAGTGAGCCTGGGCTTCCTCATCGGCCAGAGCATTGGCCGCTGGGGCAACTTCATGAACCGGGAGGCCCACGGCTGCGAGACCGACCTGCCCTGGCGCATGGGCCTTACCTACGGCGGCGTTACCACCTGCTACCACCCCACGTTTCTTTATGAATCCCTGTGGAACGCCCTGGGCTTCGTGCTTCTGCACTTCCTTTCAAAGAAGCGGAAGTACGATGGGGAGGTTTTCCTGGCCTACCTTGCCTGGTACGGCCTCGGCAGGGCCATGATAGAGGGTCTGCGGACGGACAGCCTGTATATCCCCGGCACGCAGATTCGGGTCAGCCAGCTGCTGGCGGCGGTGACCTGCCTGGCTTCGGTCATAATACTCATCGTCAACAGAACGGTCATAAAGCACCGTCCGGAGAATCTTTTCGTAAACAAGGCCCCGGTGAAAACCGGAGCTGAGGAATAAAAACATATATCATTTAATGGAGGTATAAAACCATGGCATTCGATTTCAACAAATTCAAAGAGAGCTTCGTTCAGAAGATGGGTTCCTTCGCAGACAAGAGCGCTGCCGTTATGCAGGACCTGACCGATAAGGGCGCCCTGGCTGCCAAGAAGGCAAAGCTGAACGCCGAAATCAGCGCCGAGGAGGGCACCCTGAAGTCCGCTTACGCCGAGATCGGCAAGAAGTACATGGAGAAGTTCGGCGAGGACTATGACACCGACTTCACCGAAGCTGTCATGAAGGCCAAGCTGAGCCTTGAGACCATCACCGCCAAGAAGACCGAGATTGAGAACCTGGCCAAAAACGTGAAGGCCGCCGCCGAGGACGCCGCCGAAGAGGTCGAGGAAGAGGTCCAGGTCGCCGCCGAGGAGGTTGAGCGCACCGTTGACGAGGTCAAGGACGAGGCCGAAAGCTGCTGCGAGGAGACTGCAGAGTGCTGCTGCCAGGACGCCGACGAGAAGGTCCAGGAGGCCTGCGGCGACGCCGAGAAGAGCTGCGAGGAGATGAAGGAGGCCGCCAAGGCCAAGTTCGAGGAGGTCAAGGGGGTCGTCTGCGAGAAGGCCCAGGAGGTCAAGGAGGCCGCCAAGGAGGCCCTGGGCAAGGCTGCCGCCGTTGTGGCCGAGAAGGCCGAAGAGGTCGAGAAGGCCGTCGAGGAGAAGAAGGACGACGACCAGGAGTAATCCTGAGCCCAAAAACAACACATCCCGCCCCGAAAGGGCGGGATTTTTATGGGAGAAGACATGAACGACGAGCTGACAAAGGTTGACATAAAAAAGATGGAGGAGGAGATCCGCTACCGTGAGCAGGAGCTCCGCCCCAAGCTGATAGCCGAGGTGCAGGTGGCCCGGGGCTTCGGGGATCTCAGCGAAAACTTTGAGTACAAGGCCGCCAAGCAGGAGAAAAACCGCAACGAGAGCCGCATCCGGTACCTGAAGCGCATGATTGCCACGGCGAAGGTCATCGATGTGAAGACGGCGGCGGGCACCGTGGGCCTTTTCTCAAAGGTCACCGTCAGGGTGGAGGAGGACGGCAGCCAGGAGACCTATTTCATCGTCACAACCCTCCGGCAGAACCCCCTGGAGGGCCGCATCAGCAAGGAGAGCCCCGTTGGCGCAGCCCTTATGGGCCATAAGGCCGGGGACCGGGTCACGGTCCGGGTGTCGGAGGATTACTCCTACGACATGACGGTGCTGGCCGTTGAGCAGGGTCGGGACGACGAGAATATAGAGATACTAAAATTCTGAGGGAGGCATTCGCCTCCCTCATTTTATATATCCATAAAGCCCTTGCCGATTATCTGGGAGGAGTTCACCATGGTGATGAAGGCGCCCCGGTCCGTTATGCGGATGAAATTCCGCAGGAGCACCGCCTGCCGCCGGGTCAGCACCGTGGTGATGACCTTCTCGCGCTGGTGGGAGTAGGCCCCCTCGGCGTCGGAGATGGTGGCGGAGCGGTTGAGCTTTTCGATGATGAACTTTTCTATCTTCTCCGGCTCCTTTGAGATGATGGTGATGTACTTCCGGGAGTTTATGCTGTCCATGACCATATCCACCAGGAAGGTCTTGGCAATAAGGCCCAGGACGCAGTAAAGGCCGGTCTGTATATCGAAGAGCCAGAAGGTGGCCACGGTTATGAGAAAGTCGCTCACCAGCAGGGCCATGCCGATGGGCAGTGCCGAGTGCTTTGAGAGTATCATGGCCAGAATGTCCGTGCCGCCGGTGGAGGCGCCGATGTTGAAGACGATGGCGGAGCCCACGGCAGGGAGGATGACGGCCCAGACAAGCTCCAGGAGGGGGTCCGAGGTGAGAGGAGCCTTGAGAGGCACCAGAAACTCAAAAATCTCCACGTAGGTGGAGAGGGCCACGGAGGAGTAGGCCGTGGCGAAGGCGAAGTCGTTCCCCACGAAGATGAGCCCCAGAGCCAGGAGAATCAGGTTTATTATGAGCATGAAGGTGCCCATGTTCAGGG
>JAFPTE010000227.1 GCA_017400415.1 Oscillospiraceae bacterium | reverse complement strand
GTGAGGTCATCCCCTTCCCCATGAACAAAAACGCCCAGGACGTCATGATGGACGCCCCGGGAACCGTGACTCCGGAGCAGCTCAGAGAGCTGGCCATCGCAGTTACGGACACAGAAGATTAAAGCTTCTTATAAAAAGCTCGGCGCCCTCCTTTCGGAGGGCGCCTTTGCTGTATCTGAATGGGGATTTACGCTTTCTTGCCGGTCTGGAAGGCGCTCACGATGAGGGCCACCACAGCCAGAAGGAAGAACACGATGCTGGCGACGGCGGTGCTGAAGGCGGTCCAGCCCACGGAGTTGTGGCTGTCCCAGGTGAACAGACCGGAGGCCAGGTTGGCTCTGTCGGCGATGAGGACGCCGATGACCACCATGATGAGGGCCAGGGCGCAGACCTTGACGGCGGCGGTGATGACGTTCTGGGCGCCGAACTTCTCGGCGGCGAAGGCGCCGGCGCAGCACAGGGCTGCGGCCACAAGGCCCAGGCCGATGGCCAGGCCGCCGTTATCCACGGCAAAGCCCGCAACACCGTTGGTCACAAGGAGCAGCACCCAGCCCACCAGAGCAAGCACTCCGGCGCAGGCGATGGTGAGGAAATTAAAACTGAACTTTTTCATCTTATGCATCCTCCTTTTTTCTGCTGGACAGGATGAACATTACAGCGGAGGCCAGAGCCAGGACAGCGGTCACTGCGATGGCGGCGGTGTAGCCCACTCTCCAGGGGGTCATGACGGACTCCACGTGAGTGGAGGCGCTGTAACGGTTCATCAGGTTGGAGTGAGCGAAGGCCCACAGGCTTCTCTTAAGGGAGGTCCTGATGATGCCCTGCATGGTGGCGTCCTTGGCGAACATATCGGTGGACAGCTCGATGCCGTCCACAGCGGCCTGCTTGCCGATCTTCTGGGCGAAGTCCTCAAGGCTGGTGGGATAGCCGCCGCGCATATCGTAGCCGGTGCAGCCGGCGAAGACCATGCCGGTGTACAGGTCCTTATCGTCGCCGATGTCGGTGACTGCATAGCCGTGGAAGCCCCACTCGTTCTGCAGGATGCCGGTCATCATGCCCCAGGAGTTGGTGACCTCCACAGGGCCGCACTTGGAGAAGGAGGTCATGAGGCCGAACATGGCTTCATTGGTATCCTCGTACTTGACGCCCTCCATGGCAATCTGGTAGGCACGGAGCTCGATCTCACGGGCACGCTGCTCGGTCATGAAGGGGGCCACGCCGTTACGGTTGGTCTCCTGGTCGTTGAAGACGAAGTGCTTGGGGGAGGCTACCAGGCCCTTCCGGCCGGCGGCCACTGCAAACTCCAGAGCGCAGGCGCCGGAGAGGACAGGATCCTCGGAATAATACTCACCGGAGCGGCCGTTGTAGGCGTGACGGTGGGTGTTCAGGCCGGGGCCCCAGACGATGGGCAGGCCCACGAACAGAGCCTCGTTGCCCACGAAGTTGCCGATCTCAAACATAATTTCCTGGTTGAAGGTGGAGGCCACGATGGGGGCGCAGCCGAAGACCTGGCCGTTCCAGGCGGCGTTGGGGTCGGTCTCGGGGATGGTCCAGGGGGCGTTCTTGTCGGCGGAGTTGTTCAGGTCGAAGACGATGCCGTTGCCGGCGTTGTCGGTACCTCTCTGGAAGGCCACGAAGCCCACGCCGGTCAGAGGAATGACAAAGTTAGGACCGGAGTTGGAGGCGAAGACGGTGGCCTCGTCCAGGGCGATCTGGTCAAGCAGGTCGTTCCAGCGGTAGTCGTCCCAGTCGGCCTTGACCATCTCATAGAACTTGTAGCTGGTCTTGGTGCTGCCCCAGGTGATGCCGGACACGTCGTCATTGGTGTGGATGGTGTAGAACTCCTTGCCGTCGGCAGAGGCGACTATCTTGCCGTTCAGCAGAGGAATCATGTCGGCGGGGGCAGTCATGGAGGTGTGCTCCACGGGGTAGGTGCCGTTCCAGTCGGACCGGCTCAGATGGGTGATCTTCTCGCCGGAGAAGTTGTTCCAGTTGATGTACTGAATCTGGTTGTGGACCTGGACGTTGTTCTTGGAGATGCCGAAGGTGGTGCCGTCCACGGTGCCGTTGCCGGCGAAGGTGTAGTTCCACTGCTTGGCAAGGGCGGCGGTGCCGTTGTAGTCCATGCCGTCGGCGGTGGTCTTGCCCTGGAGGGCCAGGACGTTGTTCAGTGCGTCATGGGCGCCGTTGCCCACGGCGAAGTAATAGGCGCCGTTATCCAGGATGTAGGTGCCCTTGGAGCCGTCCGCATTCTGGAAGGTCTCATCGTAGGAGGCCAGATTCTGGAAGTCGGCTCTGATGGTGAGAGTCTGGCTCTTGCCGGGCTCAAGAATGTCGGTCTTGTCAAAGGCGATGAGCTGGATGGCGCTCTTCTCAACCTTGTGCTGCTTGTCGTACTCGGTGTAGGGGGTCTGGGCGTAAATCTGGACGGGGACCTTGCCGGCCACGGTGCCCTTGTTGGTGACCTTCACGGTGAAGGTGCCGAAGATGGCGTGGGCGGACTGCTCAATGGCGGGATTGGAGAGCTCAAACTCAAAGTTTGTGTAGCTCAGGCCGTAGCCGAAGCTGTAGGCCATCTCGTCAGCGTAGTTCCAGGTGCCGCCCTTGGAGTTCATGACGCCGGCAGCGCTCTTGGCGTTGCCCTGGCCCAGAACGGAGTCATAATAGCGGGTCTCATAGTAACGGTAGCCCACATAGATGCTCTCGTCCTCCATGACGTACTTGGTGGAGCGGTTCTTTCTGGTGATCTCATCGGCATTGGCGAAGGTGTAGTCGCCCATGTTCATCATGGCAGGGGCGGACAGGTTGCTGGTGGCGTACACATCGTACAGGCCGCCGGAGGGGCTCACCTTGCCGCAGAGCAGGTCGGCGACGCCCAGCAGGCCGTAGTTGCCCGGGTGGCCGATCCACATGATGGCGCTGATTTTGGGGTTGTTCTTCAGGTCGCCGATTTCAATGGCGGAGTTGTTGTTCAGCAGGACGATGACCTTGCTGAAGTTCTGGCAGGCAAGATTGATGATTTCTCTCTCGTTGGGGGTCAGCTGCAGGGGCTCGGTGATGCCCTCAGCCTTCTCGGCCTCATCCAGGGTGCCCTTCCAGTAGTCGTTGGACTCGCCGGCGCCGCGGCCCACAACAACGATGGCTGCATCGTTGTACTGGGCGAAGCTGGAGACGAAGCCGCTCTCGGCGGCGGTCAGGTCAGCCAGGGCGGGCTCGCCGATGGTGGTCTTGTGGGGCTCCCCACGGCCGCCGGAGGTGGCTTTGGGCTGCAGGGCCATATCACCGGCCACTGCCTCATAGGCGGCGATGGTGGTGGGGTTCAGGACGAAGCCTGCACCGGCGCCCACGCCGTCCCCGCCGTACTTAAGGTCGGCGAAGCTGTAATCCGCAACGGCTTCCTTCTTGTCCAGCTTGGTGTTGGCAAAGTCGGTCTTGGTGGCGGACAGAGCCTGCTCCAGGGTAATATAGTTGCCCTGGGACTTCTGGCCCATGGCGGAATTGATGATGGTTCTGTGGCTGCGGGCACCCAGCAGGGTGACCTTGGAGCCGGAGGCAAGGGGCAGTGCGCCGTCGTTCTTCAGCAGAACGGCGCCCTCGGCCTCCTGGCGGCGGCCCAGATCGATGGCCGCCTTGATGAGAGCGGTGGAGTTGCCGGTCCCATCGGCGTTCAGGAACTGTGCATCGGGCTTGTAGGCGCTGTAGGTCTCGCCCTCTTCGGATACCATCACTTCGCTGACGACTCCGAAGAAGTTGTCGACGGCGGAGCGGTTTGCCTCCAGGACGGTGGAGGCGATGATGGACAGGGCCAGCAGGAACACAAATATGTTCGTCAGACCCTGCCACAGGGCAGATTTGCGTGACATGTTATTCCTCCCATTCTCGTTTTTTGCGGAACTTTTCCGCAGCTTGATATAACAATATCACACTCATTCCGAAAAAGGGCCCTTTGCAGAACGAACTGTCTCCCTGGCAGAACGAATTGTAATTTTTCTTTAATGCAATGAAAAACTTTTGTAAAAACTTATGATAAGATATTGCTGTCCGAAAAAAGCTCGGCGCCCTCCTTTCGGAGGGCGCCTTTGCTTTGCAGAGGAAGATAGGTAAAATCACTGTTATTGAAAGGATGAACAAATCAGCATTGTCATTATAACACGGAAAACAGAAAAACAGACAATTCCAGAATAAATTGTCTGTTTTTTGGCGTGAATTGTTTTTGAAGCTTATTACTGGGTTTTTTCGGTATCCTGCACCAGATAAACGGACAGGGTAAACACCTCGCCGGACACGGAGCAGCTCAGGGAGCCGCCGTATTTCTCCGCAATGAGCTGCATGCTCTTTATGCCGAAGCCGTGGAAGCCCTCCTCCACCTTTTTGGTGGTGACGGGCACGCCGTCCTCCACTATCAGGTCGCCCTTGAAGAAGTTGCTGACGGTCACGTTTATAAGGCCGCCCTTCCGCTCCGTTACGATATCGATAATCCGCTTTTCCGGGTCCTCCACCTGCCGCACGGCCTCGATGGCGTTTTCGATGGCGTTGCCGAAGAGGGAGTACACGTCCATATCGTTCATGAAGCCGAAGTCGGCGCCGTTGCCGGTGTAGGTAAGGGTGATGCCCTCCTCCCCCAGCCGCAGCACGTTCTCCGTCAGAAGCACGTCCAGGGCCTCGTTGCCGGTTTTGACCCGGCTGCCGTAGACCCGCACGGCGTCCTTTATGGCCTTTATCTCCTCCGGGGGCAGGTTCATATCCCGGAGCTTGTGCTTCAGGTCGTGGTACTTGATGTTGATGGTGTCGATGGTCTTTTTGGAGAGCTCGAACTGCTTGCGCTCCTCCTGCCACAGAAGGCTCATGGTCTCGTTCTCGTGCCGCAGGGCCACCGCCCGGGACAGGACGAACTGGACGATAAGGGCCATGAGGCAGGCGATGATGGCATAGAGGCTCACGGAGACGGCGTTGGCCTCACGCAGCATGTTCACCACCCTGGTCATGCCGATGCAGAGCATGATGGTTGCGATAGAGAGGAAGGTGAACCAGATATCTGCCTGCTTGTAGCTCTGTCTCCTGGCGGCGTAGCGCCCCAGGGTCAGAAAAAAGATAAGGTAGATTACGGGGAAGATGACAAGCTCCGTAGTGACTCTGCCGCCGAGGGGCCGAAGGACCACGCCGTTCATAAAGCCGTAATGCATCATTATCTTGGCTACGTGGAAGGCGATGTGCTCCACGGCGTAGCCCGCCACGCAGGCGGAAATCAGGGCGGAGACCTTCATTTTGAAGGCAAAGCCCATGCACACCACGGTAATTGCAAAGAGGGATGTGAACATTGTAAAGATCCACAGATCCCCCCGGAAGGGGAAGGGGATATAGGCCGCAGCCAGGATGCAGACAGCAATTCCGCCTAAATACCGCAGGGGGAACAGCCGCCGTCTCTCGGCGCCATAGAGGAAGATGAGCTCCGCCAGGAGCACCTCCACCATAAACGCAGTTCGGGCAATGTTGAAGTTCATTATCTTCTCCCTCCCATGTACTCACTCATGGCCGCCAGGAAGCTTCTTCTCTGGGGCCGGGAGATGTTCAGCTCCTCGCCGCCTACGGTGACGGTATCCTTGTTCACCGATTCCACGTACTGCAGGTTGACCAGGAAGCTGCGGCTGCAGTGGACGAAGAACTCACGGTTGATGCGGCCGTAGGCCTCCTTGAGGGTGGTGTACTCCGTAAAGTTGCCCTCCGTTGTGTGGAACACCACGTAGTGGCCCGTGACCTCCAGGTACTTTATGGCGGCGATGCGGACGTTCCTGCTCTCCCGCTCCGTCCGGAGCGTTACGTAGTCATCCGCCCGGCGGGTGGTCCGGGCAGCCGCCCGCTTCACCTTCATGGCGAAGCTGTATTTGTTTATGGGCTTCAGAATAAAGTCCAT
Organism: Oscillospiraceae bacterium; assembly: GCA_017400415.1. Classification (GTDB taxonomy): domain Bacteria; phylum Bacillota; class Clostridia; order Oscillospirales; family Oscillospiraceae; genus RUG626. The sequence continues at coordinate 3,360 of JAFPTE010000227.1, read as the reverse complement.
GGCGTCCACCTCGTAGCCCTGGATGGCGTACTGGGCCATGTTGGTGACGAAAATCAGTATCACCGTAGGGTCCATCTTCCGCAGCTCCTTGGCGGTCTCCATACCGTCCATGCCCGGCAGATCTATATCCATGAACACAATATCGTAATCCGGCCGATAGTTGCCGATAAAGGCCGTACCGGTTGAAAACTCCGTTATGCTGAAGTGCAGATTCTCCGTCTGCTCAAGATAGCTCAGGCACTGGCCGATGCGCTGCCTTTCGGCGGCGTCATCCTCCACAATTGCTATCTGTATCACAGCCTCACCTCCCGTTTAATCCTGACACAAGGGCAGCTGTCACGCCGCCGCTCATTCTCCTTCCGGCTTCCTCCGGAAAATGACGTCCATATTCGGGGCGTCGCATACAGGGATATAGGTGGAGATAATCTCCCCCCGGACCTCCATGCGGCCGAAGGTGCCCACCCCGCTGACAGAGGGGTCCTTGTCGTAAATCATGGTGCCGCCGCTGCGGGTGCGGCCCGCCACGACCTCCGCCCTGCCGCTTCGCATGCCCTTATACCCGTACTCCAGGGTGCTGCCGTGAATATACAGGTACATCTGCCCGTCCGTGCTCTCCCAGTGCCCCTGGACGTATCTCAGAAGCTCCGGGTCCGGGTCAAAGGCCCCGTAGCGGCTGTAATCCGAGGGATAGAGCTCCTCGGAGGAGGGGCCGGATATGGGATAGTAATCCTTGAGAAGGAGCCTGCCGCCGGAAAAGCGGCACTCCTCAACGGTGGCGTAGGGGTCGGCGTCCCGGCTGTAGCGCATGCCGTTATAGCGCAGGTCCAGAACGAGGTCCTCCCCCTCCTGCCTGACGGTGAAGGAGGTCTCCAGCACCGGACTTCCCCGCCAGAGTCTTGTAAGCTTCTTACCCTTTATCTCCACTCTGGGCCCCCAGCTGTACTTGGGCTCCCAGGCGCCTTCCAGTTCCTTCATGCCGATTCCTCCCCAGATTAGTTTTATTCATTTTAACATCATATCCGCCCCGTGGCAACCGGTTTTTTCAAAAAAGCAGCGGAGACCGGGGTCCCCGCTGTCCTTTTCATTTTGCCTCCGGGGACTGGGCCCGGACGCACTCCAGAAACCGGTCCTGGATGGTCCCGTCCGGGAAGTTGCCCAGCAGGGGCTGGTTTTCCCTGGGTATGAGGCCCCCGGCCATGGCGGCGTGGCCTCCGCCGTTGCCCAGGCCCTTCAGGGCCTCGGCCACCAGGACCCCGGCGTCCACGTCCTCCCGCTCGGAGCGGACAGAGAACTTGAGCCCATCCTCCCGCTGGCAGTACACCACCGCCACCTCCACCTCGATAAGGGACAGGATAAAGTCCGAGAGAATGGCTATCATGGCGTCCGGGCAGGTAAAGGGGATCCGGGAGAAGCCTGTATAGCCGTAGACCCGGATATTCTCAATGGCGGCGCCGTAGGCCTTCAGGTCCCGGAACTCCAGGTTGTTCATCTCCAGGCTCATCATGATGCCCTTGTCCACCAGAGGGAACAGGTAGGAGAAGGCCGCAATATCCTGGAGGGTGACGCCCCGGGAAAAATGCAGGGTGTCGCTCTTGATGGCGTACAGAAGGGCGGTTGCCACGGTCCTTTCCGGGTGGATGCCCTGCTGCAGGTAATAGTCCGCAATGATGGAGGCGCAGGCGCCTACCCGGCGGATATCGGAGAACAGATAGGGCACCTTCACATAGGTGGGGTGGTGGTCAATGGCGGCCACCTCATTGCCCACGAAGTCCGTTATGTTGCCGCCGCTCTTCTGGGAGTCCACGCAGATGATATAGTCCTCCTCCGTGAGCCGGGGCTCTATCTCCTGCCGGGAGTACATGGTGATATCCAGGGCCTCCAGCATTTTGGAGGTGCTGAGCTTATCGATCTTTCCGTCATAGCAGATCTCGGACTGTATATCGTAATGCTCCAGGAGCTTCTGGAGGCCGAAGGCGGAGCCGATGGCGTCCGGGTCCGGGAAGTTGTGGGTCTGGATGTACACCCTGCGCCCCCTGCACAGGTCCACCAGGTCATGAAAGTCTACCATTTGATAACTCCCTTTCGGTTTTTTTCGATTATATCACAGTACACAGCCCCATTGCAAGAGGGGCCCGGCCTTTCGGCCGGGCCCATGGGTCATTCAATGATGTAATCGGATGTGCCTCTCAGGTAATTGGCCGCCGCCAGGACTATGTTCAGGTCCGTCAGATTAACCTTGCCGTCCCCGTTCAGGTCGCAGTCCGGATTCTGGGCGGCGCCCTCGCCGGTGGTGTCCCGCAGGTAGTTGGCGTTGCGCAGTATCATGTTCAGGTCGGACAGGTTCACCTTGCCGTCCCTTGCCTCGTCCACGTCGCCGCAGCCCATGCGGATGAGCTTAACTGCCTCTCTGGCGTCCTTCGTCAGATCCACGTCTGCTCCGTTCACCACGATATTGCGGATTTCAAAGTCGATATGGGCGGTCTTGGTGATGACCAGCTTATAGGTGCCGTTTTCCACGCCCTGGATGACAAAGTCATACCGGTCCGGGCTCATGCCCTGGCCCTCCTTATCCTGGGCCTCAATAAGCACGTCGGTCTTGGCGGGCTCGGTCTCGTAGGCCTCGCCGTTCCACTTATACAGGTAATAGGCCGTCAGGCGTCCCGGATTATAGGAGGTCAGGCTGCCGGAGATGGAGCAGGAGCCCACAGGCAGGGCGGGGATGGTCTCGTACTGCAGGAAGTCGAAGATGGTGTTTTCAAACTCCGCCGTGTAGTGGCCGGAGCCGGAGACGCCGGGCTGGGCCTCCTCATCCACGGTAAAGACGGTGTCTGCGGTCTCCGTGACCTTGTGCTCCGGATTTGTCAGGCACAGGGCGGAGGCGGTGACGGTCTTCTTGTCGGCGGAGAGGGTATACTCAAAGCTGCTCCACTGGTGGCCCGTGGCGGGGATCACGACCTCCTTGGGGTCCTCAATAAGGCTGCTGCCCTGGCTGTCGCCGAACAGGTCCCCGCAGACGCTGCAGCGCCAGTGCTCGGTGGTGCCGTCCTCATCGCAGGAGGCCTCGGCGTAGGGCACATGGACCAGGGTGTGGCCCAGGGGGTCCATGGTCTTCTGGTTGCGGCTCAGCTCATCGCCGCAGACTGTGCAGTAGATTACCTCCTCATAGCTGCCGGCCGCCGTGCAGGTGGGGTCGACGGGGTTTTCCTGAACCGCTGCGCCGGGGGTGTGGCCCTTGGCGGGCGCCGTTTCCGTATGGACCCGGCTCAGCTCCTGGCCGCAGGCCGTGCAGTACACCACCGTGTCGTAGCCGGCGGCAGTGACGCAGTCCGCCTGGGTCTCGTTTTCACGGACGGCGTCGCC
>JAFPTE010000226.1 GCA_017400415.1 Oscillospiraceae bacterium | reverse complement strand
GTTCTCAACAGGCTGCCTGCGGGAAAAGGTCAGGCACTGTCCCCTGACCTCCGGCACAAAGGACGAAGTAATGCCGTTATCCGCATTCAGGACCACCCGGCGGGGCTGTGGGTCATGGATGAAGATGTTCTTTTTGGAATCTATATATTCCTGCATATCCTTATGGACATCCAGGTGGTTGGGGGCCAGATTTGTTATGACGGCAGTCATGGGCGACTTCTTCATGGTCATGAGCTGGAAGGAGCTGAGCTCCAGAACGCAGACGTCCTCTGCGGTCATTTCATCGGCCTTGTCAAGGAGAGGCGTTCCGATATTGCCGCCCAGCCAGACCTTCCTGCCGGCGGCCCTGAGGATTTCGGAAATAACGGTCGTGGTGGTGGTCTTTCCGTCGGAGCCGGTCACGGCGAAGATGGGAGCGGGACAGACCTCAAAAAAGGCCTCCATCTCGCTGGTGAGGACCGCTCCCCTGTCTACGGCGGCCAGGATTCCCGGCCGGTCCGGCCTAATGCCCGGAGAGCGGAAAATAATATCCCCGTCTATTCGGTCCAGGTATCCCTCGCCCAGAACGGTTTTTGCCCCGAGGGAGCAGAGCTCATTATAATTTGCGCCAAGCTTCTCCTCCGTGGCCTTATCGTATACGGTCACGTCGGCACCGCTGGCACGGAGAATACGCACAAGGGGCATATTGGAGACACCGGCGCCAAGAACGGCGATTTTTTTATCCCTGATTGAGTTGATATATTCAGACAGCGTCATAAAGCACCTCGGATTAAATACTGACATTGTATTATACACCCTATTTACGATTATTTCAAATAATTTCTTGCCTGGGCCGAAAATGCATGTTATTATAAAAAAGCAAAGGAGGGACCGCTGTGAATGAGCTTTCAATCATACTCCGCAAGGCAAGATTCAGCGATTGGCCATATATTTACAAAAACGTCTGGTCCCGCCCGGAGTGCGCCAGGTATATGTTCTGGAACGTGACCGACGGCGCCGAGGCTGCCCAGATCCGCATGGAACGGACCATAGAATACCAGAAGGCAAATCCCGGCGCCTTTTTCATCTGCCGCAGCGACAACGATGAGGCGATCGGCTTTGCAGGGGTGAAGATGCTCTCCGAGACCATGGCAGAGGAAAGCGGCATCTGCCTATCCTCCGATTACTGGCACCGGGGCCTGGGCAAGGAGGTGCTCCGCAGGCTCATGAGCTACGCAAGGGACGTTTTCTGCTCCGAGGTATTCATTTACCACACTCGGGAGGACAATATCCCCTCCGTCTCCCTGGCAGAAAGCATGGGCTTCACCCTTGAACGCAGAGAGCCCAGAGTCAGCGAAAAGGACAGGCAAACCTATTATTATCTCGTGTTCCGCAGGTCTCTGGACTGACAAAAGCAGTTGACACCCGGTGCAAAAAGGTCTAAAATACTCATTGAGCAGGTCGGACAGCTGCGGGCACAGCCCGAAAGGGCGTGCGTGAGGAAAGTCCGGGCTCCAAAGGGCAAGGATAACGGGTAACACCCGCCAGTGGCGACACTCGGACCAGTGCAACAGAGATATACCGCCCCGCTTGCGGGGTAAGGGTGGAAAGGCGAGGTAAGAGCTCACCCGCCGGACGGAGACGTTGCGGCGCTGTAAACTCTATCCGGAGCAACACCGTGGAGGGACAAAAGGCCGGCCCGGCCGTCCCGGGGAGGTGGCTGAAACGCTGCGGCAACGCACCGTTTAGATAGATAGCTGTCGATTACAGAACCCGGCTTACAGATCTGCTCATCTTGGTTAAAAATGCACAGCTTCGCATTCCGGGCTGTGCTGTTTTTATATGGAGGCGAGGTTATGAAAAAGGACCGAAAATTCTGGCTCACGCTGGTCATCTTCTCCCTGACCGGGCAGATTGCCTGGGTTGTGGAAAACATGTACTTCAACGTATTCATCTACAAGATGTTCAATGCCTCTGCATCGGATATTTCCGTCATGGTGGGGGCGTCGGCCGCCGCCGCCACGGTAACGACGGTGCTCATGGGCGCCCTTTCTGACCGTATCGGCAAGCGCAAGCTGCTCATGTGCTTCGGCTACATTGCCTGGGGCGTATCCATTCTGGCCTTCGCCTTTATCCGGGCGGACGTTATCTCCGCCCTGTTCGGCGCCGCCGTCAGCGCTGCCTCCGTGGGCGTGACCCTGGTCATCATCATGGACTGCGTCATGACCTTCTTCGGCTCCTCCGCCAACGACGCTGCCTTCAACGCCTGGCTGACGGACTCCACGGACGACAAAAACCGGGGCGCCGCCGAGGGCATAAACTCCATGATGCCCCTTATCTCCATTCTGGTGGTCTTCGGCGGCTTTATGGGCTTCGACCTGGACCGTGCCCAGAGCTGGACCGTCATCTACTCCATCATCGGCGGCGTGGTGCTGCTCATCGGCTTACTGGGCTTCTTCATCATCGACGAGCCGCCCCTGAAAAAGCCCGACGAGCTGGGCTACTTTGCCACCATCCTCTACGGCTTCCGGCCGGACGTGATAAAGAAAAGCATGCCGCTGTACATAACCCTTATAGGCTACGTCGTTTTCAACATCGCAATCCAGATTTACATGCCCTACCTCATCATCTACTATGAAAAGACCCTGGGCATGGCGGATTACGTGCTCATAATGGCCCCGGCCATAATCCTGGCCGCCGTGGCCACCGCCTTCTGCGGCAGGCTCACGGACAGGTTCGGCGTTGAGAGGACTATTCTCCCGGTTCTGGGGATTCTGGCCCTGGGCTTCCTGCTCTTGTGGCTGGTCCCCGCCGTCATCCCCGCCCAGGGGCTCATGATGAAGCTTCCGGTTTTCATCGGCTCCCTGCTTATGATGAGCGGATATCTGTCCGGCATGGCGGTCTTCGGCACCAAGATACGCAACGAGACCCCGGAGAACATGGCGGGCCGGTTCCAGGGTCTGCGCATCATCTTCCAGGTGCTCATTCCCGGCATCGTGGGCCCCGCCATCGGCGCCTGGGTGCTCCGTGACGCCCCCATGGTGGATAACAGCGACGGCACCCAGTCCTTCCTCCCCTCGGCGGATATATTCCTGGC
>JAFPTE010000011.1 GCA_017400415.1 Oscillospiraceae bacterium | reverse complement strand
TGGCCTCCGGGTCAAACTCCGGACCGTCCCGCACCGTTCTGTCGCCCATGCGGATGTACAGAGGGACTATGGTAATATTATACTTCTCTATAAGCTCGCAGCTCAGGTCATTGGTGCTGTCTGCGTATATACGTATCATAGCGAACCTCCGTTCATAAGGCTTGGTTTTTTATTATACGCCAATTTGAAAGAGAATTCCATATATTTCCGTAAAAACCTTTAAAAAACAGCTCACATTTCCATTTTGTTCATTTCAATTATGCCGGGGATGTTGCGGAAATGGCCGTAAATGCGCTCACTGTCATTTTAGCCCTGGGTGATTCCTATCTACGGTTAGCGGAGTATGGTCTGTTCCGCAAAGATGAAGACCTTGAACTCTCTCAGGTACTCCATAATCAATCTTTTCCCAGCTTGCCCAATTATTACACAGCTTATATTTTAACAGATTTCGACCCAATATACAAAGGTTATTTGCTGTTCTGTTGCACAAAAAAATCCCGCCAACGGCGGGATTTTTAATCAGGTTGGGCGTTTTATTTCAGGACGAACTCCAGAACGGCCGGGTTATGGTCGGAGTTTGCGAAATCCAGGTCCAGATTGCGGAAGGAGGATACAGTCACGTTGTCGGAGACAATGAATCCGTCAATAAGGTAATACTGGAAGCCGTCCTTGACAGCACCGGTGTAGGGCTGGTCCAGGGACCGGCAGCTGGGAACGGAGGAGTCCATAAGGAAGCCCCAGGACCCAGGGAAAACGGATACGTCAATCTCGCCGGGCGCCCACTTGCCGGGCTGGGCCGGATAAGCTGCCTTGTCGGCGGTGGAGAAGATCTGGTTGAAGTCCCCTCCTGCGATGACGTAGTTGCCCTTCTCGGCCTCGCTCACCAGGATCTGGCGGAGCATCTCCGTCTGGGCGGCCTTCCCCTCACCGTCGTCATAGGCCTCCAGGTGGAGGTTAACCAGCACCAGCTCCTTGCTGCTGCCCTCCACAGGCAGCCGCTGGATATTCAGGCAGCGCTTAAGATTTGCCATCCGCACAGGCCAGGCAAAGGGTATGGGCAGCTGAACACGCTCTGCGCTTTTGACCTCAAAGGAGCTGAAGGTCAGCAGGCCGGAGTCCACCTTGCCGATGGGGGGTATGGGATAGGGCAGGAACAGGACCTTGAAATTGTTGGCAAAGGATGAGGTGAAGCCCGAGTAGCGCTGGGTGAAGTAATAGACCTCGTTCTCCCGGTGGCTGCGGGAAGAGGATCTGTCCACCTCCTGATAGAGTATCAGGTCGGGCTTTTCCCTCTCGGTGGCAACTATAATGTTGGCGATGTTTTCCAGGACCCGGTCATCGTCGGCGGTGTTGACCATCTTTCCGCCGTCCATGAAGAAGTCGGCGTTGTCGCCCAGGGCGCAGTAGCCGATGTTCCAGGACATGACCTTGACCTTTTCTCCGATTTTAATCTTTCCTGCAGAGGCCTTTCCCTCAAGGGCAAGGTCTTCCCTGTCCGCCGGTTTGTATTCCGTAACGGAAAGGAAAAGGATCATCAGAGCCAGAAGGACCAGGATAACAGCCAGGATAATAAGAACGATTTTTATGCCGGTCTTTACCGGGTCATGTTTTGGTTTAGCAACGTGCTTTGCCATAAGCTCGCCTCCAAGGTTTTTTCTTTATAATACTCCGCTTTGTCTCAATAATCAATTCTCTTTTTTGCTGCGCCGGAAACTATTATTTCATCCCGGAGCTTCCTTTCCAGAAGGTCCCGCAGATATCCCGCAAAGTAGCGCTCCCTTTTCACGGAGCCCCGGAGCATCGTATACCCGGTTCCCCGGAAAAGGTAATCGTCAGCCATTACGGCGTAAATCCGCTCCGGGTCCAGAGGCTCTCCGTCAACGGTGACGGAAAAGGGCTCTGCCTTAATGCGGACGTTTTTGCTGACGGCCATGGCGCCCAGGGTTTTGCCCCGGAAGCCGGCGCCCCTGCCGCTCTGGCGGACAAACTCCGGGTCCAGGGACGCCCGAAGGGCTTCAAGCACTGCGCTGCCCTTCCAGTATACCAGAGTCGGGTTCAGAATGGACGGGCAGGCCTCCAGAAGGCACATCTTCGATATGACCTTCGGAATCCCGCAGGAGACTGCGCCGTTATTGACCAGGGCGAGGTCGCACTCCGCAACGGAAAAGAGCGCATCTGCCAGGGCGTTGACGGCGGGACATTCGGCATAGGGCTCATAGTCAAGGGCTGTGCCGATGCTGTATAGGGGCACCCCAAGGGCCTGTCTGCCCTGCTTTTCAAGGCTGACCATGAGCTCCGAAAGCTCCCGGTCCGGAGGAAAACCATTCGGAATCACCCGGCCGGATACTTCCGTGACGGCGCCGTCCCAGAGAAGCTCCACGCAGCCCAGATGCTCCCCGTAGCAGCCGCTGTGGAAAATCCAGGTGTCCCCCACCCTCTCCGGCGACGGGGTCAGGCTGTGGCTGTGGCCTCCCAGGATGAGATTGAGGCCGGGAACGGCTGCGGCAATTCTCCTGTCCTCCTCCAGGCCGCAGTGGGAAAGGAGCAGGCAGATATCGTACTGCCCGCGAAGGGCGGGCAGCAGACGGGAAAGGCATTCCTTCGGGTCCAGAAGCAGTATCCGAGACATATCCGTAAAGCTCTCCTGCCCCCGGATGGTAGGCCAGTAGGGGTCCGCCCCCAGCACAAGTATCCGGAGCCCCTGACGGCGGAGAATCACATAGGGCAGTACGCCCTGTATCTCCTCCCCGTCCAGCCGCCGCAGATTGACGCTGAGCATGGGAAGGCCCCGGGCGGCCATCAGTGACAGCTTCTCCGGCCCCGCAAAGAACTCATTGTTGCCTATGGCCATGGCGTCGCAGCCTGCACTTTTCATGAGCTCCACTGCGCCCACGCCGCCGGTGCCGCTTACGATTACGCTGCGCTCGTCCGCAAAATCCCCCGCATCCAGGTACAGGTCCCGCTCCCGGTCACGATTGGCCTTCAGAAAGCCTGCGATGCCGGAAAAGCGGTCAAAGCAGCTGTGGACATCCCCGGTGTGCCAGATTCTGAGCTGGGCTGCCATATGTGCTTACCGGATATTGAGGATATCGGAAAAGCCGGTCACCTCAAATATCTCCATTATGACCTCATTCACGTTGGTGACGGTCATGTTCCCCTTCATGCGCTTGTGGGCGGAGAGGAGCACCCGGAGCCCGGCGGAGGAGATATACTCCAGCTTCTCCATATCAATGCACAGCTCCGTGACGCCCTCCAGGTCGTCCCTGAGCCGGCCCTCCAGACCGGGGGCGGTGGTGGTGTCAAGTCTCCCCTCAAGGGAAAGGGTCAGGGTGTTATTCTCGCTTCTTGCAGTGATGTTAAGCATGTTCGGGTTCTCCTTTTCAGTTTGCAAAGTCCTTATAGACGATCATTTCCACCTGGGAGCCGATGATGGATATCTTCACCTCGTCGGCAATGTTGGCAACGATGGATTTTTCCAGCTCGTCCCATTCCTCCCGGGCCTTACGGCTGCTGCCGGTCTCCTGTCCCACGGCGGTGCGGTAATTGCGCATGGACCAGCTGGCGATGCTGGCGGTGGCGGAGGACATGAGGGGGTCCGCCATCTCCATATCGGTGGCGCCCATGAGGCCCTGGAAATAGTAATCCGGCTGGCCGCCCAGCTCGTCGGCTGCGAGGGCCCGGTCGATAATATCACGGAGCTTGCCCATAAAGCCGGAGGCGGCGGCATTCTTTCCGGAGCTGGAGGCGTCCAGCAGTCTGCGGCGCATATCGCCGGTCAGGAAAGGGTGTACCTCCAGGTGAAGCTCAAAACTCATGCCCTCCGATTCCAGCCAGAAATCCGCATCGTTAACGCCGGTAATCTGCCTGGCCATGCCCAGCATCTCCTCCGCCAGAAGGCGCAGATGCAGGGAAGCCTTCTTGTCAAGTCCGCGATAGACTGCGGCTGCAGAGGCCGCCTGGAGGGCGGCGTCCACTCCCTCGCCGGTGGTCTTTACTCTTACAACGTCTGTTTTCATGTTTACCTCCCGTTTTTTATCTTATCAGTCCGTAGGCAGGACCTTTTTGTGCGAAAAGCGGCTTATTATCACTTGGCGGCTTCATCGAAATCCATATCGATTTTGCCCTCCCGCAGGAGCCGGAGCATTATATCTGCAATCTTCGGGTCAAACTGAAGTCCCTTGTTCCTCTCGATCTCATAGAGGATATACTCTTTTGTAAGCTTCTTCCTGTAAACACGGTTTGAATTCATGGCGTCGAAGGAGTCCGCAACGCAGATCATGCGGGCGATGAGGGGTATCTCCTCCCCCTTCTTTCCTTCCGGATAGCCCTTGCCGTCATATCTCTCGTGATGGTAATGGGCGCCCTCCCCCACGTCCTTAAGGCTCTTGAAGCTGGAGAGTATCTCTGCGCCCCGTACCGTGTGGGACTTGATGATTTCAAACTCCTCATCCGTGAGCTTTCCGGGCTTTCTGAGGATACTGTCGGGCACGCCTATCTTGCCGCAGTCATGGAGCAGAGCAATGTAATAGATGCGGTCCAGCTCCTCCCCCTCGTAGCCCATCTCCCGGGCAATGCTCCTGGTATACTGGGCAACACGCTTTGAATGGCCGTTTGTATAGGGGTCCTTGGCGTCGATAAAGCCCGTGAAGGTCTCAATGGACTCATTGATTATTTTGTTGTCCCGCTCGTGCCGCTCCCTGTACTCCTTCAGCTTTGCGGTGGTTATGGCAAAGGTGATAAGGCCGATAATCCATATGAGGAGCCCTGCGGCAGACAGCCAGAACAGGGGCTCGCTTATGAGCTGCCTGTAAAGGGAGTATTGAATATCCAGAACGCTGTCGCTTATATCCTGCCCGTTGGGTACGTAGAGGATGAAGCCCGGCGTGGTGCCCTCCCCGGGATTTATCGGCACCTCCAGGGCGTTGGCGCTGGTGCTGGGGTAGTATATAAGATAATCCCCTGCCGTAAAAACGATAAGGTTTTCCCCGTCGACGTTCACCGTCTCCAGGGAGTAGTCCGCCGGATTGAACACACGCAGGTCCGGTACGGTGGAGACAAGCTCGCCCCCCTGGACCAGCTGATGTATCTCCACGGCGCCGTTCCAGCCGGAGGACAGATAGACCTCCCTGTTGAAGGTCAGCTTGAAGGTGAAGGAGGACACCCGGTCCATGGTGTTGTTGGAGACGGTGAAGTCATACGTATAGGCCTAGTAATTGTTCTCCGTCAGCCCCTCGTTGTCAAAGTCGAATATCTTGCCCCAGGTGCTGCTTCTGGGTACGGCCTTGACGGTGACGTCACAGTCCTGCTTCTCCTCCTCCGAGAAGAGGGCGGGGCCGGAGAACACCTCACTGTGAACTTCATTGTTGTAAAGATAAGTTTTGATAACGCTCACCAGAAAGATTGCGAGGACTACGAACATGGTCAGGCCAAACTCAATTATCGCTTCTTTCCTGAGTTCCTTATCCATTGTGTTTTCTCCTGTGCTTTATCGCGGGGCTTTGGCTGCTTATCGGGAAATGTAGTCCTCGAGCTCTGACAGTGAGCATACGCTGCAGGGCAGGATGCCGCCGCCGAACTTCTTTGCGCCGGCTTCAAAGCTGAACATGAGCTTTCCGTCTCTGAATTCCAGGTCCTCGCTCATGTGGGGAATCTTCAGGGTGCTGACCGCCCGCTTTGAGTCCAGAATATAGAGGGGCGCACCCTCAAACTCGGAATCCGCCTTCCCCGCCAGGTCATAGGTCCTCAGCAGGGAGGGCTCAAGGCCGGAGGAGCAGGAAAGGACAGCCCGGTTCTTATCGTCCACGGCGAAGCCCTGCACCTTATCGCAGACCGCATAAACCGCACTTGGCACAGGCTGGGCGGCAATGCCCAGAGGCTGGGCGGAGTCCAGGGCATAGGCGAAGACCAGGGCGGCGTACTTCTCCCCGTCGGAGGCGGCCACAATGTGGCTGTCCTCGGTTTCGTAGCCCTCGGCGTGGTACTCGCCCACGTAAACGTTTTTCCCGTCAGAGGAGCAGAAGGAGGCCCGGCAGGGCACCTCGATGTGGCCGATGAACTTTACGGTGTCCCCGTCACCGGCGGCGTCCACCTCTGCCCTTTTCAGTACGAAGAGCTTGGAGGCGTTGCTTATATAGATGAAATCCCCGGCGGCGGTGACTCCCCCGGCGTGTCCGCCGTAGTCGGAGCCGTCCTCACGGAGGAGGATGATTTTCTTCACGGAATCGCCGCTGTAAACGTAGAGCCGGGAGTTCTCATCCCCGGTCATGTAGCCGCAGACGTAATAGGTGCCGTTCTGATATGTGGTCCCCTGGGGTATAAAGCCGCCCCACAGGTCCGGAAGGCGGTGCACCTGACGCACGCCGGAGTAAAACTGCGGATAAGCCACCCATCCCATGGCAAGCCACACTACCCCATAAATGAGCAGCACTGCAGCAAGCGCAGCGGCAATAATGATAAGTACCCTTTTCATTATCCTTACCTCCCCTTTTCCCTGCGGGCCAGCCAGTCCTCTCTTGTGAGAAGATTGACCTCATGGTCCTCCACCTTGTTCATTCTTGTAACGTATTTCCCGAAGCTGTGGTGCTTAAAGCCGCACTTTTCCTGGACTCTGCCGGACTGG
>JAFPTE010000225.1 GCA_017400415.1 Oscillospiraceae bacterium | reverse complement strand
TCAAGGTGATATCGGATGCTGAGAGGGTCCTCAATCATAACGGCATACTTTGTCATATGCTGTACAGCCTTCGTAATGTCGTACTCCTGGTCCCCCATGGCACGGACCTCGGCTCCGGAGGCGGCATAGGCGAAACGGGCGGTGGTGTCGTAGCGCACCTGGCCGCTTATTATAAACATCGGTATGGAGTCCAGCCATCCTCCCACAACTCCGGTAAGCGCATTTGTGCCGCCGGGGCCGGTGGTAACGCAGACCGCAGCGATTCTGTTGTCCAGGCGTGCATAGGCCTCCGCAGCAATTGCGCAGGCCTGTTCATGGTGATTGTAGGTGACGTGAAGGCCCGGATTGTGTCCCAGAGCATCGTTCAGGTGCATCGCTCCCCCGCCCACAACGGAAAATACATCCGTTACTCCACGTTGTACAAGGAAGTCTGCAACATAGTCCGCCAGACGTTGACGCATGGTATCGCCCTCCCGGTTATTTTCTGAATGTCCAAAGCTTATTGATAACGAAATTGAGCGGAATTGTGATAATCAGGTTAACGATGGGTGCTATTTCTTTGCTTACTCCCAGCAGATTCACCTCTGCCCATAAGAGGGCAATGCTGAGAAGCGAGGTGCCGCCGTAGCTCACATAGGTCTTGCCCAGGCGCATAAGCCGGCTTTTCCAATCCTGTTCCCCGCCCTTGAACACAAATCTGTCGTTCCAGAAAAAAGCATTGGCAATGCTGAGAATTGTTCCCAGAACGGTGCCGACCATATAAAGGTCTTCGTTTATCCAGAGGAAGAGATAATAGACAGCCCATGAGACCAGTGTATTGGAGAGTCCAACCAGTCCGAATTTGATGAACTGGATGATAAGACTCTTTCTTTCCTCCGCTGTTTCGGCTCCAAGCTTCTGGAAGAGAGTATCGAGCAGCCGTTTCATTACGCCAAAAACTCCCTGATTTCTGCTGCCATCTCACCGGCTGTATCTACGCCGTGGAGGCGCAGCTTTTCAAATCTCACCGTCTCCTCCACGGCCTGCTCCACGGTCCACCTGGGCTGCCAGGCGAATGTCTTCTTCACCAGGCTGCAGTCCAGCTTAAGGAAACCGGCCTCATGAGGAGCGCCGGGCTCGCTTTTGTCGATCCATTGGGCGCCCGCTCCCCACTTTTCGCAGAAGAGCGTTACCAGCCTGCCGGTGGTGACGCAGTCCCTGTCCTCCGGGCCGATATTGTAGCTGCCGGCCAGGGACGGAGTCTCCGCCTGCTTTTCTGCAATGAGAAGATAGGCAGACAACGGCTCCAGAACGTGCTGAAAGGGCCGGACGGAATTGGGATTGCGCACGAGAATCGGCTCACCCTTCGACACAGCCCGCACGCAGTCGGGTATTATGCGATCCTTTGCAAAGTCTCCGCCGCCGATGACGTTTCCCGCCCGGGCGGTGGAGATAGGCGGCAAGCCGGGAAAGCTTCGCTTATAGGCAGCCGTTACCAGCTCCGCACAGGATTTGGAGTTGCTGTAGGGGTCAAAGCCGTCCAGAATATCATTCTCACGGTAGCCCCAGGGCCACTCGTTATTGCGGTACACTTTGTCCGTGGTAATTATGACGGTGCTTTCAACGCTCGGGGTGTGCCGGATGCACTCGAGCACATTCGCCGTGCCCATGACGTTTGTCCCGTAGGTTTCCAGGGGCTGGGCATAGCTCTCCCTGACGATAGGCTGGGCTGCCAGGTGGAAAACGATTTCCGGACGGAAATCGCAGAAAACCTCCTGCAGATGCTGATAATCCCGCACATCGCCCTTGATGTGGACTATCTCCTTCTCCACGCCGGAAAGCGCAAACAGGCTGGGGTCCTTCTCGCTGCAGCGGGAGTAGCCGCAGACCTGCGCCCCGGCGTTCACGAGAATCCTTGTCAGCCAGGTTCCCTTAAAGCCCGTATGTCCGGTCACCAGGACCCTTTTCCCTCGATAAAAATCCGTCATTTCACTGCCTCAATGATGCACTGGGCCATATAGTCAAGCTTCTCATCCGTCATGCCCGGGTATACGCCCACCCAGAAGGAATTATTCATAATGAAATCGGTAGTCTCCAGGCCGCCCACAACCCGATAAGCATCCGTCCCCCGTATCTCATCAAAGGCCGGGTGGCGGATAAGATTGCCGGAGAAGAGGAGCCGGGTCTGGATATTGCGCTCCTCCAGGTATCTTGTGATTTCGTCTCTTGTGACGCCGCTGCCCGGCCTGACGCTTATGAGGAAGCCGAACCAGGAGGGCCGGCTGTTTTCAGCGGCCTCCGGAAGGATAAGCCTGTCCTCCGCAGAGCGGAGCCGGTCACGGAGCCGCTGCCAGTTGCGGCGGCGTGCCTCGGTGAAGGCAGGCAGCTTTTTCAGCTGCTCGCAGCCGATGGATGCCTGAAGGTCCGTGGCCTTCAGATTATAGCCCAGATGGCTGTACACATACTTATGGTCATAGCCCCGGGGAAGCTGGCCGAACTGCCCGTCATACCGATGTCCGCAGCGGTTATCCTGGCCGGAGACGCAGATGCAGTCCCTGCCCCAGTCACGGTAGCTGAGGAGCAGCCTTGACAGCAGGGGGTCATTCGTATAAACGCAGCCGCCCTCGCCCATGGTCAGATGATGGGGCGGATAGAAGCTGCTGGTGCCGATATCTCCCCAGGCGCCGGTGAGCCTTGTCTCGCCGTCGATGGTATAGGTGCTGCCCAGGGCGTCGCAGTTATCCTCCACGAGCCACAGGCCTTGCCTCGTGCAGAACTCCCTGACCGCCCGCAGGTCGAAGGGATTGCCCAGGGTGTGGGCTATCATGACGGCCTTTGTCTTCTCCGAAAGGGCCGCCTCCAGCCTGTTCACGTCAATATTATACTGGGGCAAGGTGACGTCAACAAAAACAGGGACGGCGCCGTATTGAATAATCGGCGCAACGGTAGTGGGGAAGGCGCAGGCAACGGTGATCACCTCGTCTCCACGCTTGATTCTTCTTTCTCCCAGCTCCGGAGCCGTCAGGGCCGTGAAGGCCAGCAGATTGGCGGAGGAGCCGCTGTTGACGATATGGGCAAAGCGCACGCCCATAAGAGCGCAGAACTCCCTTTCAAACTCCAGGGAGAACCGGCCTGTGGTGAGCCAGAAGTCCAGGGCCGCATCGGTCAGAGCCAGCATCTCCTTCTCATCGAAGGCCCTGCCGCCGTAATTGATTCTGTCCCCGGGCCTGAAGGCCGGCTTTTCGCTTTTAAACTGTCTGTAATACTCCGCAACGAGGCTTTTTATTTCCTGCCGTGCTTCTTTTTCGTCAGCCCACATTATCAATCATCCCATTTCATCCAGGGGGCTTTTCCGCCTGCGATCATCTTTTCCAGTATTTCCTTCTCCCGGATATTGTCCATGCACTGCCAGAAGCCCTTGTGCTTGTATGACTTCAGCTGGCCGTCCTCTGCCAGCCGCTGGAGAGGCTCCTGCTCAAAAACGCAGTCGTCACCGGTGAGATAATCGAAAATCCGGGGCTCCAGGACCATGTACCCGGCGTTGATGGGCGAGCTGTCCACGTCCTTTTTCTCCCGGAAGGAGCGGACAGAGTTGTTCTCCGCAATATCCAGAACGCCCTTCTGCTGCTCCTGGAGGACGGCGGTGAGGGTGGCGATTTTGCCGTGGGACCGGTGGAACGCCAGAAGCTCCCGGATATCCACGTCGCAAACGCCGTCGCCGTAGGTCATCATAAAGGTCTCGTGGCCGATATAATCCCGGATGCGGCGGATGCGGCCGCCGGTCATGGTGTTGAGGCCCGTATCGATGACGGCAACCCGCCATTTTTCGCAGTTCTGGCTCAGGACCTCCACTTCCTCCCTGCCGCTGCGGAAATCGAAGCGCACGTCGGAGCGGCGCAGGAAGTAATTTGCAAACCATTCCTTTATCATGTGCTGCTTGTAGCCGGCGCAGATGATAAAGTCGTCAAAGCCGTAATAGCTGTATTCCTTCATAATATGCCAGAGGATGGGCATGCCGCCCAGCTCCACCATGGGCTTGGGCCGGTACTGGGACTCCTCCGTAAGCCGGGAGCCGAGGCCGCCGGCAAGCAGCACTACCTTCATGGATTAGCCTCCGTTTCCTCTGCCGCAGTCGCCTCCGGCGCCTCCGGGGCGTCGGCTGTTTCTTCTGCGGCGTGCTTTTTCTTGTTTGCGCTCCAGACTATCATAAATACAACCAGCCCTGCTGCGGCGGCGGCACAGATATACAGGCCGTAGTTCAGCCAGGCCGGGACAAACCGCATTTCATAGGTGTGCTGCCCGGCGGGGACGGAAACGCTCATGAACAGGTCCCAGGTCTTATCGATGGGGGTCGGCTGCCCGTCGATATAGCAGGTCCAGCCCTCGTCCCAGGTGAGGGTGAACAGAATTCTCTGCCCTTCCCCGGCGGTGAAGGTGCCGGTCAGGTCGTTTTCGTGGACCACGTTGAAGGAGATATCCCGCTCCTTGAGCTTTGAGGCATAACGGGCCAGCAGGTCGTTATCCGCATAGGCAAAGACCATGTTTGCACAGTAGCCCCGCATCAGGTCTCCGCTGCCGATGCCGGCGGACAGGGGGAATTTCCCCTCCACCGTATCGCCCTTTTTGTAGGTGCCCACGTGCTTTATGGCGGGGGTGGGCAGACCGTTGGGGGAGCCCGGAATGGAGGTATCGTAGACGTAGACGGGGCCGTCCTGCTCCGCCGTAAAGGTATAGAGGATATAGGAGGAGGTCTCCTCCTCGGAGGCGGCAGAGCTGCCGGAGGCGCTTTCGCTCTCCGTCTTTGACTGGGCGGCGGAGACGCTCTCCCGGAGCTCGGTTGAGGTGACGGTCTGATTTCTGTAATCGCTTACCAGGGAGAAGGTGACCTCCTGCTGCTCCGTGAAGATATCCCCGCTCTCGCCGGTCATGGCCTTCCAGACGGAGTTCAGATTGGCAAAGACGTTATCCCCCAGCTCCAGCTCCGAAACGGCGCCTTCGGAGAGGATGGCGGCGGGGAGGGCGCAGTCGCTCTGGTAAATGCTGCAGCCCTGGAAGTTGATTCGGTTTTCGTAGCCCTTCTCCTCGGTCAGGTCCCGCCGGGAGAGGATATACTTAAGGCCCAGGAGGCTGTCCGTGGCGGCCGGGATGCCCTCCGAGTACCAGTGCCGCATATCATACCAGTTCACGCCCAGCTTGCAGAGCCCCTGGTGCACGAAGGCACGGACGGCGGGGCCGGAATTGCTGACGCCGTTATAGTTATAGAGCAGCGGGTCGGCGGCTACGGAGCCGCTCTCGGACTCATCCTTTTCCATGCGGAAAAAGCCCTTTTCCGCCCCGTTCAGGGCCTCCGTCAGGGCGCCGGAGGTCATTACGTTTTTGGCGTACTGCTCCAGGTCCAGCTCCCATTCCTGCACGCTGGCGGTGGAGGCGATGAAGTTGGCGTACATATTGATGCTGACAAGAATGCCCAGAAGCAGGGAGAAGGTCCGGAGGGGGGCCTTATCCGGCTTCGTCTTATAAAACCAGAAGCCCAGCCACATAAGGAGCAGGAGGGCGAAGTCCAGGACCACCATGCCGCCGGAAATGAAGCTGTAGGAGGTGCCGAAGACGATGAGGGCAGCGCAAAGCAGCACAATGCCGCAGCGCTTGGTATCCTCAAGGGTCAGCTCGTCGATATACCTCAACTCCTCCGCCGCCAGGCAGATGAGCAGGAAGGAGAACACGTAGGAATAGCGGTATGGGAACCAGTTGGTGTGGGTGCCGCCGTGCATAATGAGGGTGAAGGCGGTTATATAGAAGGTCAGAAGATATATGGCCAGAACGATTCCGGCAGCTCTCTTTTTCCGGATATCGATCTTTTTATTCATGAAATAGAGGATGACAAGGGCCAGGCACAGGATGCCCACGAAGATATTGGGCATGCCGTTTACCAGCTCCCCGGTGCTGTTAGCCCCGGAGAAGAGCTTGGAGAACATCTGGATAAAGGGCATGTTCTCATTGAAGGTGTATTCAAGAATAGTCGTCTGATTCATGCGGCCGCCGCCGGTATAGGCCTTCAGGGTAGGCAGCCACATAGGTGCGGCCAGCAGGCCGCCGATAAGGGAGGCAGTAAGCCACCGAAGGAAGAGCCTTCTCCTCTGCCCTGCCAGGTCCCTGCTGTGGACCAGGAGGTATGCGGCCATGAAGATGACGGAAATGACGCAGAAGTGGAAGGCGAAGTAAAAATCAAAAAAGGCGCCGAAGGCCAGGGTCAGGATATAGACCAGGGGGGATTTGCCCCGGAAGAGCAGCACAAGGCCCAGGATTATGAGGGGCAGGAGCTCCGGCCCCAGGACGAAGCCGATCTGATAGACGTTCACCACGTTGAAGCCCATGAAGGCGTAGCTGGTGGAGAAGATAAGGTTGCTGCCCTTATGGCCGTTCACGTTATCCAGCAGGATATACATGGTAAGGCCGGAGAGGGCCAGATTCACCGTGCAGACCCAGGTGAAAACGGCGGGCATGGTCTCCAGGGTGGCGAAAAGGGAGAGGAAGCTGCCGAGGGAGAAGCCGCCCCAGGCGAAGACGGACCACTCGTTGCCCCCCAGGCCGTTCCCCAGGGAGTACAGGATGTTCTCCTGCCCCCGCAGGAGCCGGGCAAAAAACATCTGGCCGTTCAGATAATACTTGGCGTCCGTAATGGCCAGGCTGTGGTCCCCGAAGGGGGTCACGTGCAGGGCTATGAGGGCCAGGGTCATGACCAGAAAGGGTATTATGAAGGACAGCAGGAGAAAGAGCACCCGGTGCTGCCTCTGCCCCGCAGGGCCTATGTTCACTTTCAGATCCATTCCTCATAACCTCCAGGATATCATAAGTCAGAAAATGCGAAAAAGGCTTCGTCCCTTGACAGAAACGAAGCCTCCTTACATTATTTACCCGGTGTGAGCGGTATTTCCCGGAAACCCTTCTCTGTCCGGATCAATAAAGATCAGATTGAATTAGTTAACGCTGGGAGTAACAGCACCGGTGCTGCTGTCAACAGAGATGGTAACGGTGTAGTCGCCGGAAGTCCTGG
>JAFPTE010000224.1 GCA_017400415.1 Oscillospiraceae bacterium | reverse complement strand
GCTGCCAGTAGCTTGCGGCCAGGGAGAAGCCCAGAAGCCCCGCCACGGTCAGACCGATGGAGATGATTACGATGTACTTTGTGTGAAACCTGGCCAGGAGCCCGGGGGCCAGCAGGGAGGAGACCACCGTCATGCAGGTGATGGTCATGGATATGTAGCCGGCCCAGGAGGAGGGCACGTCAAAATAGCCCTGCATGGTGGGCCAGGCGGAGCCCAGAAGGGAGTCCGGAAGCCCCAGACTTACGAAGGTCAGATAGATTAACGCCAGGAGAAGGGCTGTCACGTGTTTGCCTGCCTTTCAAAGAAGCGCTGTGCAAACTCCGCCACAGCCTCGGTCAGGTGCCGTATCTCCCAGCCGGAGGTGTTCACCACCAGGGCGTAGGTCTCCGGGTCCCCCCAGGGCCGGTCGGAGATCATCTCCCGGGTCCGGCGGCGGTTTTTGTCTATCTGAGCCATGCGGCGCAGCATCTGCTTTTCCCCAAGCTCCTCTCCGGGCTGGGCCCGCTCCATGCACCGCCGGAGCTTGCTGGCCCTGTCGGCGCAGACGAAGATGTTGAAGGGGCTGTATTCCTCCAGAAGCAGGTCGGAATTACGCCCGATTATAACGGCATCCCTGCCCAGTGAGCCGATGGACTTTATGATCTCCGTCTGCCGGCGGAGGGCGTTCAGCCGGTCTCCGCCCAGCACGTCCGGGCTGTGGAAGCTCTGCCGCACGGTTATGACCGGCTGGACGGGATTCGTGACCAGATACTCCGCATAGTCCTCCGTCAGGCTGCACTTTTCCGCAATGGCGCTAATGAGCTCCCGGTCATAGTAATCGAAGCCCAGTCTGTCTGCCAGGCGCTTGCCGAGCTCCCGGCCGCCGGACCCGAACTGGCGGCTGATGGTTATGATTTTCACTGTTTTTCCACCTCCGGAAAGGCTTTTTTGTAGGTGAATATGAAGTATGCCCACTCTGCCAGACCTGTGATTATCCAGGAGAAGCAGTAAAGCAGGTACAGGGACGGAATGGTGCGGAAGGCGGCGAAGACCGTGTAGACCCAGGCCACCCGGAAGACGCAGGAGCCCAGAATCACGATGACCGTAGGCACCACGGTCTTGCCCAGGCCCCGGGAGGCGGCAATGCTGCAGTCCATAAGGGCGGAGATTCCGTAGGAGAGGCCCATTATGCCGATGCGCTTGAGTCCCGCCTCAATGACCGCCTCCTCCTCTGTGAAGACCGCCAGGAAGGGCCTGCCGAAAAGGACCAGGGCAATGCCCAGCAGGGCACCGGCGCCGAAGGAGTAGAGAAGGGCGATGCGGTAGCTTTTCCTCACCCGGCGGCCGTTGCCGGCGCCGTAGTTCTGGGCGATGAAGCTTGTGCAGGCCACGTAAAAGGCGGCCATCACGTCGTACACCAGGCCGTCGGCATTGGCGGCGGCAGAGTTGCCCTCCACCATGACGGCGTCAAAGCTGTTCACAGCGGCCTGGATGAATAGGTTTGCAATGCCGAAAACTGCGTTCTGAAAGCCGGCGGGCAGACCCAGGGACAAAACGGCACGGAGCTTGTCCTTTGCCGGCCTCAGGTCCCGGAGCCTCAGGGCCACCGGCCGGGGAGCGGAGCCCAGGCTCAGCAGGACCAGAACTGCGGCCAGATACTGGCTCAGGGCGCTGGCGGCGGCCACTCCGGCCACGTCCCACCGGAAGGCGATGACGAAAATCAGATTCAGTATGACGTTGGCAATCCCCGCCAGGCTCAGAAAGGCCAGGGGCTTTCTGGTATCCCCCACGGCGGAGAAGACCCCGCTGCCGAAATTATAAAGGGCGGAGGCGGGCAGGCCCAAAAAGTAGATGCGCAGGTAGAGCTCCGCTCCGTCAATAAGCTCCTCCTTGGTGCCCAGAAGCTCCAGCAGACCCCGGCAGAAGAGCTCACCCAGGGCCGTCAGCACAAGGCCAACCGCCAGGGAGGCTATAAGGGAGGTGTGGACGCTGCGGGCCACGTCCTCATCCTGCCTGGCTCCGAAGTACCGGGCCACCAGGGAGTTTATTCCCCCGCCGATGCCCATGAGAAAGCCGATGAACACCGTTACGAGGATCGCAGTGGAGCCCACGCTGCCCAGAGCCTGGGGCCCTGCGAAGCGGCCCACCACGGCGATGTCCGACATGTTGAAAAGGGCCTGGAGAATGTTGGAGAACATGAGGGGCAGGGAGAAGCGGAATATGTTTTTGTAAAGGCTGCCGTCCGTGAGCCGGACGGCGGGCTGCCGGGTTTCCAAGATGATTCCTTCTTTTTGCGTTTTGACTTATTCTATACTAAAAGCCGGCCCCGATCAAGAGGAAAAGCGCCCGGGCAGGTGGCCCGGACGCAGCATAGATTATATGAAATGGACAATCACCGAAACCGCCAGGCAGCCCAGGCCCAGAAGCCCGAAGCCCCGGATGTCCTCAATCCGCTCCTTCTTTTTGCCCACAAGGTACACGATGAAGTATGCCCCGGAGGTCAGCACCGCCAGAATGCCGATGGCGAAGACCGCCGCCGCCGCCATGCCGATGGCGGAGTGGATGTTGAAGGTGGCCTGGCTGTAAAAGGCCGTGCCCTGGGTGAAGTCGTGGTTTTCGATGATGTAGATGACGCCGCCGGTTATATCCTCCACGGGGACGGGGCCGAAGGTCCGGCTGTCGGAGGAGAAGTTCCGGTTGTCGCCCAGGACGAAGATATAGCCCTCCGGCACGTTCACCACCTTGCCGGTGCCCTTGTTAAGGGGCTCCTTCTCGATGTAATCCTCCTCCAGGTACTGGCCGTTTATATAGACGTCGCCGCTGGCGGTGTCCACGAAGACGCTCTCGCCTCCCAGGGCAACCACCCGCTTAACCAGGGCCTCGCCGTAGTTTTCGCTGCGGAAGACCACGATGTCCCCACGCTTGGGGGTGTAGCCGGCGCCCCGCAGGAGCAGGGCTGCGCCGTGGTGCAGGGTGGGGTACATGGACTCTCCGTATACGTTGGAGATGCGGAAGACAAAGCCGAAGAGCAGGTAGGTCAGGGACGCCAGGAATACCAGCAGAATGAGAATCTCAATGAATTCCCGGGATTTGTTTTCTTTCTTGGCATGCATAGCTCATTCCTCCGTAAAGCCGAAGGACCGGAGGTTGGCGCCGCTGTCCCGCCAGTTCTCCTTAACCTTCACCCAGGTCTCCAGGAAGACCCGCATATCCAGAAGCCGCTCCATATCCTGCCGGGCAAGCTCGCCGACCTTTTTCAGCATCTCGCCGTTTTTGCCGATGATGATGCCCTTGTGGCTCTGCTTCTCGCAGTAGATGGTGGCGCTGATTTCAGCAACGCCGTTTTCCTTCTCCTTAAAGGAGGTTATCTCCACGGCGACCCCGTGGGGCACCTCGCTGTCCAGGCATAAAAGCAGCTTTTCCCGTATGAGCTCGGCGCAGATCCGCCGCTGGGGCTGGTCCGTCAGCATATCCTCCGGGAAGAGGCCCGGGCCCTCGGCGGCGTATTTGGTGAGCTCGGAAAAGAGCTCCTCCATGCCGCCGCCCTTCTTGGCGGAGACGGGGATGATGGCGTCAAAGTCGTACCGCTGGCCGTAAACAGCCATGACCGGCAGGAGCTCCGCCGGGGGAAGGGTGTCGATCTTGTTGATGCACAGAATGCAGGGCAGGCTCAGCTTCTCCACCCGCTCTATAAGGGCCTCCTCCTGGGGGCCCATGTGGGCCTTGGGCTCCACCATCAGCAGCACGCAGTCCACGTCGGCCACGGAGTCCCGGACCACCTGGACCATGTACTCGCCCAGCTTGTTCCTGGCCCGGTGGAAGCCCGGCGTATCCGCAAAGACCAGCTGCACGCCGTCCTTCTCCGCCACGCCGTAGACCCTGTATCGGGTGGTCTGGGGCTTGGGGGTCACGATGGAGATTTTCTCCCCCACCATGGCGTTTACCAGGGTGGATTTGCCCACATTGGGGCGGCCCACCACCGCAATCATTGCGCTTTTTTCAATCATCTCGGTATCCTCAGCTTGTCCATAATGTAATCTTCCCGCTGGCGCATGGCCCTTTTCATGGGGCCCTCGTCCAGGTGGTCGTAGCCCAGCAGGTGCAGGGCGGAGTGGACCGCCAGGTAGCTCACCTCCCGGCGGTAGCCGTGGCCGTACTCCTCGCCCTGGGTCTGGCACAGGGGGATGTTGATGACCATGTCCCCCAGGAGCACCTGCCCCGTGCCCGGGTCCAGCTCGCACGCATCCGGGTCGAACGCCCCCGGCGTCAGCTCGTTCAGGGGGAAGCTCAGAACGTCGGTCTCCCGGTCCACGTCCCGGTTTTCCCGGTTTATCTCCCGGATGGTTTCCCCGTCCGTCAGCGTCACGTCCACCAGATAGGGCACCGTGACGCCCTGGCACTTCATGCAGCACTCAACGGCCCGGCGCACAAGCCCGGCGGTCTCGTTGTGGCCCAGGCCGGTCCTGGTCCTTGTAAAGGTCACCATCAGAAGCCGTAGACCTCCTTTATCTTGCCCTCCAGGTAATCCAGGTAGCAGGAGGGGTCGAAGGCCTCGCCCATGGCGTTATTCAGTATCCAGGCGGGCTTTTTCAGGGAGGCGTACTTCCAGATGCGCTCGCCCAGCCACTGGCGGATGGGCTCCAGGTCCCCGCTCCGGACATCGCCCCAGAAGTCAAAGCTCTCCTCCATGCGCTTCAGGTACTGGGCGCCGTAGGCGCTGCCCAGGGCGTAGGAGGGGAAGTAGCCGATGCCGGCGCCGGACCAGTGGCTGTCCTGGAGAATGCCGTCCCGGTCGCAGGAGGGCACTATGCCCAGGTACTTCCGGTAAAGCTCGTTCCACATCTCCGGCAGGTCCCTGACGTTCACACTGCCGTTAATCATCTGCTGTTCAATCTCGTAGCGGACCATGATGTGCAGGGGATAGGTGAGCTCGTCCGCCTCCGTGCGGATAAGGCTGGGCTCGGACCGGTTGGCGGCCCTGAAGATGTCCTCCGCCGTCCATTTGCCTATCTCCGGGCAGAGCTCCGTAAGGTCGGGGTAGAGAAGCTCGATAAACTGCCTGCTGCGGCCGATGATGTTCTCAAAGAATCTGCTCTGGCTCTCGTGAATGCCCATGGTGACGCCGCCCCGGAGGGAGGTGTAGCTGAAGGCCGGGTCGCCCCCCAGCTCGTAGAGGGCGTGGCCCCCCTCGTGGACCACGGAGTACAGGGAGGAGAGGAAGGAGTTTTCCTTGTATTTGGTGGTGATGCGCACGTCGTTGCGGGTGAAGTCCGTTGTGAAGGGGTGCTCGGTCTCCCCGATGGTGCAGCGGTCCCGGTCCAGGCCCATGATGGCCATGACCCGGTCGGAGAGCATGCGCTGCTTGTGTACGGGGAAATAAACCTTGCTGACGGCGTCGTCCGGCTGCCGGGAGGCCTTCACCTTTTCCACCAGGGGAACGATGCGCTGCCGCAGGGCGGAGAAGAAGGCGTCGCAGGTTTTGGAGTCCAGCCCCTCCTCGTACTTGTCCAGGCAGTAGTCATAGGGGGCCTTCTCCGGGGCCACCCGGGCGGCGAAGAGCTTGGTGTAATCAATGACCTTCTCCAGGTAGGGGGCGAAAAGGGCGTAGTCGCTCTTCTCCTTGGCCTCGTGCCAGACGGCGGAGGCCTCGTTCATAAGGGTGGCAAAGCCGGCGTACTCGGCCATGGAGAGACTCTCCATCTCCTTGAGGTCCTTTTCACGGAGCTCAATGCGGCGGCGGACGGTCTCACCCAGCTCCACCGTGCGGTTTTTCAGAAAGTCCAGCACATCTCTGGCCTCCCTGCCGGTGGCCAGCTTGTACTCCTCCTCCGCCAGAATGCCCATGGTGACGCCCCGGGGCTCATAGGAGAGCTTCGGGGCCACGGTGTTGCCGTCATAATCCAGTATGCCCATGGCGTGGTGCAGGGCAAATTCCCGCCTTTCCAGGTCGTTGAGCTTTTCTATTGCTTCCTTGATGGTCATGGGCTTTTATCTCCTGTTCTTTTTAATATCGAATTTCTGCCGGGAGTCGTCGCTCTCCCGGTTTTTCTCAAAGCGGTCATAGGCCTCAACTATCCGCTGGACCAGCACGTGGCGCACCACGTCCGCCCCGGTGAGCCGGCATATGGCAATGTCCTCCACCCCGTCCAGGACCCGCACGGCCTCCTTGAGGCCGGAGACCTTGTCCGCCGGCAGGTCGATCTGGGTGGCGTCGCCGGTGATGACGATTTTGGAGCCGAAGCCCAGCCGGGTCAGGAACATCTTCATCTGCTCCCGGCTGGTGTTCTGGGCCTCGTCAAGAATAATAAAGCTGTCGTCCAGGGTCCGGCCCCGCATGTAGGCCAGGGGGGCCACCTCAATGTCGCCCCGCTCCAGGTACTTGTTGTAGGTCTCCGCCCCCAGCATCTCGAAAAGGGCGTCGTACAGGGGCCGCAGGTAGGGGTCCACCTTGCTCTGCAGGTCCCCGGGCAGAAAGCCCAGCCGCTCTCCGGCCTCCACGGCGGGCCGGGTCAGAATGATGCGGTTTACCTCCTTGGCCCGGAAGGCCGCCACGGCGGCGGCAACGGCCAGGTAGGTCTTGCCGGTGCCTGCGGGACCTATGCCCAGGGTGATGGTATTCTTTGCAATGGCGTCCACGTATTTTTTCTGGCCCAGGGTCTTGGCCTTCACGGGCTTGCCCTTGGCGGTGACGCAGATAACGTCCCGGGCCAGGGCGGGCAGCTCGCTCTCCTTGCCCTGGCGCACCAGGCCCATAACGTAGCGGACGCTCTGGCCGTCGATATTCTCGCCCTTGGCCGCCAGGCTTATAAGGCCCTCCAGAGTCTTCCGGGCCAGCATGACGTTTTCCACGTCCCCGGAGATTTTTATCTCCGAATCCCGGTCCGTCAGATGCACCGCCAGCTCCTGCTCAATGAGCCGCAGGTTCTCGTCAAAGGAGCCGAACACGGAGATAATGTGCTCCATGCGCTCCACATTCAGTGTTTCTTCTGCCATATACTGTCCTTTCCGTCACTGCCTCAGGGCTATGTCCTCCAGGCACTCCGCCTTCAGAGTCACGGTCAGCAGCCCCTCGTTCAGGGACGAGTAAAATTCCGCCTTTGCAACGCTGCCCCGGCACCGGGCATCCAGCTGCTCCAGAAGCTCCGCGCGCAGAAGGCCCTCGGCAGCGTCTCTGGGTATCTGAGCGGGCACGGTCTCGTACTCCCGCAGACTCAGCTTTTCAAGCCCCAGGGGAAGCACGGCCCCGTCCGGCAGCGTCACCAATCGTATCTCCCTTATTTTATCACAGCTTCCATAGGTATTTCCACTATAAAAAAACAAATCTGCCCTTTTTTCCGAAAAAATCAGCCGCCACAGGGTATTCTCCCGGCCCGTATAGACCTTTGCACGGCAGTCCAGGGGCATGGAGGCGGAAATCTCGTACCAGGTCCGGGCGAAAACCGCCCCCTGGGCGGCAGGGGAGCCGGCTATGAGCAGGTCCCCGGCGGCCACCGTATCCCCGGCGGAGACCTCCGGCACACCCCGCAGAACGATGGTCTCCGTTATGACCCCGGCCTGACGGGCCCGGATGTCCGAGGGCTCGGAAAGGCTCAGAATCTCCGGCGGCAGGGTCTTCTCCCGGAAGAGGACCCAGGCCCGGCTGCCCTTCACGTTCACGGTTATCCAGGCCAGGTCCGGCAGCCGCAGAAGCAGCTCGTTCTGCACCTCCGGCACGGAGAGCCCCACGGCCCAGGAGCCCACTGTGACGCCGCAGTCAGAGAGGGCGCCCATTATCCGGGCACTCAGGGCGGCGTCCGCCCCCACGATCTCGATCTGCCAGATGAAAAAGGAGGAGAGGACCGCCAGCAGCACCGCCGCAGCCGCACCCAGGAAAAGCCCCCAGCGCCTTTTGAGAAAGGGCAGAATGAAGCCCCCGCCCCGCTTTTCAACGGAGAGGACGGAGAACCCGCCCTTCTCCTCCAGAGCCAGAAGCTCCCCCAGCTCCTCCGGCGAGAGGGTCACCGTAACGGTCCCGTCTCCGGCCCGGGGCTCCGTCAGCAGAAGGCCCTCTTCGGCGCAGAGGTTGAAAAAGCCCTCCCGGTCCCCGGGGGCCACCGTCACCCGGGCAAAGCCCCGGATGCAGCGCCAGATTTTCTCCGCAAATCTCATGGCAGATACTCCAGAGAGCGTATGGTGCCGGTGATGATGAGCTCTGCATCGCTCATGGCCCCGATACGCAGGTTTTCCCCGCCCACCTTTATGATAAATCTCCCTGCCCGCACCGCCACAGACTCCGGCGACAGGGCGATGAGGCCCCCGTGATTCTCCGCCCGCAGGCACCAGTCCCCGGTGACAGTGACACGCAGAGCCCCCACGCTCTCCGGCGGCATATCCAGGGCCCGGGCGGCCCGCTGGGCCAGTTCTTTGCCCCTGTGCTTCAAGAAAAGTCCCCCTTTCTTCGTATAAGGCTATGCTGCCCCTTCTCATTTTACGCCGGGCCACATAAAAATAGGCCGGGGGCGATGAAATGAAACTGAAAGAAAAACTCCGGGACGGGGCCCTGATTCTGGGCCTTCTCGCGGTGACCGCCGGGCTCCTGCGCTATCCCCGCCAGCTTACTGAGGCAGGGCAGGAGGGGGTGCGGCTGTGTCTGGAGGTGCTGATACCCTCCCTGTTCCCGTTTTTTGTCCTGTCCTCCGTGGCCATCTCCTCGGGCCTGGCAGAGGGGCTGGGGAGGCTGGCCTCCCCGGTGATGGAGAGGCTTTTCCGGGTCTCCGGCCAGTGCGCCGGGCCCCTTATCCTGGGCCTTATCGGGGGCTACCCCGTAGGCGCCCGGGCGGTGACGGAGCTGTACAGCCGGGGGGCCATAACGAAGACCGAGGCGGAGCGTATGCTGGCCTTCTCCAATAACTCTGGCCCGGCCTTTATCCTGGGGGTGGTGGGCTCCGCCGTGTTCCTGTCCACCGGCGCGGGGCTTATGCTGTACCTGTGCCACGCCGCCGCCTCCCTGCTCATCGGGGTGCTGTTCCGTTTTTACGGCCGGGGCGGCCCCTCCCGGCCTGTGGAGACCCAGGGGAAGAGGGCGCCCCTCAGCTCCGTTTTCGTGGAGTCCGTGGCCTCCTCCTTCATGGCCATGCTGCGGATAAGCGGCTTTGTGACCTTCTTCACGGTGCTCATCCGGCTCATCTTCCTGTCCGGCATGGTGGACCGGGCAAGCCTTGCCCTCTCGGTGCTGCTGCCCCTTTCCCGGGCGGAGGCGGAGAGCCTTATTACGGGCTTCATCGAGCTCACCGGCGGGGTGTGGAGCATACGCCAGGCGGCGGGGAGCCTTCCCGCCTCCATGGCCCTGGCGGCCTTCATGCTGGGCTGGGCGGGCCTTTGCGTCCACTGCCAGGTCATAAGCTTCATATCCCAGGCGGGCCTCTCCTCCCGGACCTATATGCTGGGCAAGGCCCTCCACGGCCTCATCTCCGCCCTGCTGACCCTTGTGCTTTGCCGGCTGGTGCCCCTGAAGGTGCCCGTCTCCCTTATTCTGGCGGAGGGGGTCCGCACCGCTGCCCTGGGGGGCGGCTGGCTCTGGTCCGGCCTGGGCGCCCTGGGCCTGGGCTGCCTCTTTTTAATCGCAAAAAGGGGTGGAAAAAGCCGGGAGAATAAGTTATAATAGGGGAGAAAGGAAGGTGTATGCCATGTCGGCACTTTTCAATAAGTCTATCGAGCCCTCCTGCGCCTACTGCAAATTCGGTTCCCGCATAAACAGCACCCAGGTGGCCTGCCTCAAAAAGGGCGTGGTCTCCGCCGGGGGCCATTGCCGCAGGTTTTCCTATGACGTGCTTCGCCGGGTGCCCGCAAGGCCCCTGGAGCTGAAGACCCAGGGCCTGGAGGAGAAGGACTTTACTCTGGAATAAAAGCGAAAGGGGGCGGCTCACACGGATAAGCTGTCCTTTGGAATCCTGGCGCCTGTGGATGCGGGGAAGACCACCCTGTCCGAGGCGCTTTTATTTGAGGCCGGCGCCATCCGCTCCCTGGGCAGAGTGGACCGGGGGGACGCCTTTCTGGATAACGACGCCATCGAGCGCCGCCGGGGCATAACGGTCTTCTCCCGGCCTGCCCTTATGGAGCTGGGGGACCTGGAGCTGACCCTTATCGACACGCCGGGCCACCGGGACTTCTCCTGCGAGACGGAGCGGGCCATCTCCGTTATGGACTACGCCGTGCTGCTCATCTCCGCCTCGGACGGGGTGGTGGCCCATACCCTGACCCTGTGGCGGCTTTTACGCCGGGCGGGGGTGCCCACCTTTATTTTCGTAAACAAAACGGACCTGCCGGGCTTTGACCGCCGGGCCCTTCTCACAAGCCTCCGGACCCACCTGGGGGACCGGGTCTGGGACGCCGGGAGCCTGGACGAGGCCGCCGCCGGGGAGGATGAGGAGGCAATGGAGCTCTTCCTGGCGGGGGAGCAGGTGCCTGCGGAGCTGGCGGCGGAGCTTATCGCCCGGGAGCGGCTCTTTCCCGTCTTCTTCGGCTCCGCCCTGAAGGGAAGCGGCGTAAAGGGCCTGCTGGAGGCCCTGCAGAAGCTGACTCTGGTGCCGGAAAGGCCGGAGGAGCTTGGCCTGCGGTTTTATAAAATCAGCCGTGACGGGGCCGTGCGCCTGAGCTGGGCCCGGGTCACCGGCGGCACCCTTAAGGTGAAATCCACATTGGACCTGGGGGGCGTGCAGGAAAAGTGCGACAGCCTGCGGCTCTATTCCGGGGAGAAATTCCGCCAGCTTCAGGAGGCCCGGGCCGGGGATATTATCGCCATAACGGGCCCCGTCACCACCTTTGCGGGCCAGAGCTTCGGCTCCGCCGGGGCGGCAAAATCCGCCCTTGTTTCTCCCGTGCTCCGCACAAGCGTCACCTTCCCGGCGGGCACGGACCCCTCCGCCGCCCTCCGGGCCCTGCGTACTCTGGAGGAGGAGGACCCCAGCCTCCGGGTGGAGATAAATGAGGTCACGGGGATAATATCCGTCATGACCATGGGGGAGGTCCAGGAGGAGGTGCTCCGGGAGCTCCTTGCCCGCCGCTTTTCCCTGGAGGCGGAGTTCGGCCAGGGGGAGATAGTCTACCTGGAGACCATAGAGAACACCGTGGAGGGCGTGGGCCACTTTGAGCCCCTGCGCCACTATGCGGAGGTGCACCTTATCATGAGCCCCGGGGAGCGGGGCAGCGGCCTTGTGCTGGCCTCTCAGGTGCCGGAGGACCGGCTGGACCGGAACTGGCAGCGGCTCATTCTGACCCACCTGGAGGAGAAGCGGCACCTGGGGGTCCTGACAGGCTCCCCCATAACCGATATGCGCATAACCCTGGCCGCCGGCCGGGCCCACCTTAAGCACACGGAGGGGGGCGACTTCCGCCAGGCCACCTACCGGGCCGTGCGCCAGGGGCTCATGCAGGCAAAAAGCGTCCTGCTGGAGCCCTGGATATCCTTTGATATCCGCCTGCCCCGGGAGCACCTGGGCCGGGCCATGAGCGATATGCAGCGGCTCTGCGCCCAGACCCGGCCTCCGGAGGATGACGGAGTTTGGGCGGTCCTTTCCGGCCGGGGACCCCTTTCCGAGCTGCGGGGCTACCAGAAGTCCCTGACGGCCTACACAAGGGGCCAGGGCACCTTCCAGTCCGCCGGGGCGGGCTACGCCCCCTGCCACAATGCAGCCCAGGTGATCGAGGCCATAGGCTACGATCCGGAGCGGGACACGGAAAACCCCGCCTCCTCGGTCTTCTGCGCCCACGGGGCCGGAGTTGTGGTGGACTGGCGGGAGGTGCCTGCAAAAATGCACCTGGAGAGCGTACTCAGGGCGAAGAACGCCCCGGCGGAGCAGGAGGCCTCCCCCTCCGAAAGGCCCAGGCCTCGGCAGGACCGGGCGGCCCTGGATAAGGAGCTCATGGATATCTTCATCCGCACCTACGGCGGCCAGAGCCGGGATATGCTGACCCGGGAGGAGCGCCGCCGCCGGGAGGGCGCCCGGAAGGAGCTCCGGGAAGGGAAATATGAGATCAAAAAGCAGTTTGCCGAGGGCGAATACCTGCTGGTGGACGGCTACAACATCATCTTCGCCTGGGAGGAGCTCAAGACCGTGGCCCGCCAGAGCCTGGACGCCGCCCGGAAGCTTTTGAGCGACATTATGGCCAACTACCGGGGCCTCCGGGGCGGGGACGTGATTCTGGTCTACGACGCCTACAAGGTCTCCGGCGGCACCGGCTCCGTGACGGACTACTGCGGCATCAGCATCGTCTACACCCGGGAGGCGGAGACGGCGGACAGCTACATTGAGCGCACCGCCCATGAACTCGGCAAGAAGCACCGGGTCCGGGTGGCCACCTCCGACGGGCCGGAGCAGATGATAATCCTGGGCTCCGGGGCCCTGCGGCTGACGGCGGACGAGCTCCACCAGGAGTGCCGGGAGGCGGAAAACAG
>JAFPTE010000223.1 GCA_017400415.1 Oscillospiraceae bacterium | reverse complement strand
TGGTGTTGTTGTATTATTATTCTTTTCATCTATCTGGATACTCACCAGGATGACGGTGAGGCCTTCGAGCTTCTGAAGGATGTCATGAAGCTCTGCCGCCAGGCCGAGGACGCATACGTCCGGCGGTACGGTCCCCTGGAGTTTGCGGATATGGAGAGCCAGGAGACCTACACCTGGGCTCAGGGCCCCTGGCCCTGGAAATACGGAGAAAGGCAGGCTGACAACTGATGTTTTCCTATATCAAATCCCTTCAGTACCCGGTGAAGATAGATAATCCCAACCCTGCCCTGGCGAAGTTCATAATATCGCAGTACGGCGGCCCCGACGGGGAGCTGGGGGCCTCTCTGCGGTATCTGAGCCAGCGCTACTCCATGCCCTATCCCGAGGTTCAGGCCCTTCTGACCGACATCGGCGTTGAAGAGCTGGGCCACCTGGAGATGGTTGGGACGGTGCTCCACCAGCTCACCCGCAATATGACAGCCCAGGACGCCCTGAACGCCGGCCTCCAGGACTACTTTGTGGACCACACTGCCGGCGTCTACGCACAGTTTGCCTCCGGCACCCCCTACACTGCCGCCGCCTTTGCGGTGAAGGGCGATATTATCACAGACCTTACGGAGGATCTGGCGGCGGAGCAGAAGGCACGGACCACCTATGACAACATTCTCCGCCTCTCCGACGACCCGGACGTAAACAACGTTATGCGCTTCCTCCGGGAGCGTGAGGTGGTACACTATCAGCGCTTCGGCGAGGCCCTGAACAAGGTCCTGGAAAAGCAGAATCAGAGAAACATCTACGCCGTAAATCCCTCCTTCGACCGGTAAGCTTTTAATTTATTGACAAGACCTCCCGGGCAGACTATAATTTCCCGGGAGGGATTTTTATGGACATTTTTACGCAGAATATCGGAGGCCGTGAAGTCACTCTGTTCGGAGAGAGCTCCGGCGGTCCCATTCTGCTTCAGCCCGTTGACGAGCATGACAGAGAGGTTCTTGAGAGCGAAGCGGGCTCCATAATGTCGCCGGTCCCCTTCACCCTTGCAGCCTTCAGCGTTTCCGACTGGGACCGGGAGCTGACGCCCTGGGCTGCCCCCAGGCCCTTCGGCGGCGGTCAGTTCGGCGCCGGGGCGCCGGAGACCCTTGACTATATCCTCTCCGCCCTTCTCCCCGCTCTGGGTGCTGAAAAATGCCCTGTAGTTCTGGGCGGCTATTCTCTGGCGGGGCTCTTCGCCCTTTGGAGTGCCAGGCAGACCGACCGCTTCTCCGGCATTGCCGCCGCCTCCCCTTCCGTCTGGTATCCCGGCTGGACAGACTATGCACAGAACGCAACGATCAGGACCGGCTTCGTTTATCTGAGCCTGGGCGACCGGGAGGATCGGGGCCGGAACCCTGTCATGAGAACCGTTTCGGAATGCATAAAAAAAGAGCTCTCCTTTGCGGAAAGCTCACCCTGTGTCAAAGGCTCCGTCCTCCAGTGGAACCCGGGCAACCACTTTATGGACTCCGACCTGCGTACTGCCCGGGCCTTCTCCTGGGTCCTCGGGAATCTGAAATAAAAAAGCGCCCCTTCGCAGGGGCGCCTTGAAGTCAGTTGAGAATGTCCAGTATAGCCTCTTTAGGTCTGAAGCCCACCATGGTCTCCACAGCCTCGCCGTTCTTGAAATAGATGAGGGTGGGGATGCTCATGACGCCGTAGTCCATGGCTACGCCGCCGACCTCATCCACGTCCAGCTTCACGACCTTGACCTGGCCGGCCTTCTCGGCGGCTATCTCCTCCACAACGGGAGCGAGCATCTTGCAGGGGCCGCACCAGGTGGCGAAGAAATCCACCAGGACGGGCTTGTCGCTCTCCAGAACCTCAGTACGGAACATATCCTCGCTTGTTATCATCAGTGCCATAATCGAACACTCCTTTCGTATTTCTGGCTATATAATAGCAGATTTTTTTGAAATGTCAACAGGTTTTCTCTTGAATTAAATTAAATTTTATGATATAATGCCCCGTGAGAGGAGAGATATACATGTTGAGTGAAGGAACCCTGGCCCCCAGCTTTGCCCTGCCGGATAAAAACGGTGAGCTTATAAGGCTCAGCGACTATCTTGGCCGGAGGATAATCCTGTACTTCTACCCCAAGGACAACACCCCCGGCTGCAGCCGCCAGGCCTGCGCCTATGCCGGCGCCTATTCCGCCTTCCGGGACCTGGACGCCGTGGTTATCGGCGTCAGCCGGGACAGCATGGAGAGCCACCGCCGCTTTGCGGAAAAGTACAATCTGCCCTTCATTCTGGTATCGGATCCGGACCGCCTTGCCATTGAGGCCTACGGAGTCTGGCAGGAGAAGAAGCTTTACGGCAAGCTGAGCTATGGCGTTGTTCGCACAACCTATATCATAAGCTCCGAGGGCAGGATAGAAAAGGTGTTCCCCAAGGTAAAGCCTGATACGGACCCGGCCACGGTGCTTGAATACATAAAGGCCAAAGAAAAGGAGAATAAATGATGCCCGATTACGATATTATCATTGTGGGCGGCGGCCCTGCGGGCCTCACCGCCGCCATCTACGGACGGCGGGCGGGCCTTTCCGTCTGCATTTTTGAGGCCATGAGCTGCGGCGGCCAGATTATCAACTCCCAGGAGGTGGACAACTACCCTGCCCGCCCCCACGTCTCCGGCTTTGAGCTCATGGCGGACTGGCAGAAGCAGGCCCAGGACTTCGGCGCAGAAATCAGGTACGGCGCAGTTACAGGAGCCGAGGAGCGGGACGGCGTGAAGGTCGTCCGCACCGCAAAGGGCGAATTTACCTGCAGGGCCCTTATAATCGCCGGCGGCGCCGAGCACCGGAAGCTGGACTGCCCGGGCACCGAAAGGCTCTACGGCCGAGGCATATCCACCTGCGCCACCTGTGACGGGGCCTTCTTCCGGGGCAAAGAGACCGCCGTTGTGGGCGGCGGCAACACCGCCTTTGAGGACGCAATCTATCTCTCCGGCCTTTGCTCCAAGGTGTACCTTATAAACCGCAGGCCCCAGTTCCGGGCGGAGCCCAAGCTGGTGGAGGCCCTGCGCTCCAAGGAGAACGTGGAGATTCTGACGCCCTATGTCCCCCAGGAGGTCCTGGGCGACAAGCGGGTCTCCGGCTTTGTTGTCAGGAACACCCAGACCGGTGAGAGCCTGACTCTCCCCGTCAGCGGCATCTTCACAGCCATCGGCATGATTCCCAAAAACGCCCCCTTCGCCTCCCTCTGCGACCTGGATGAGGGCGGCTACATCATCACCGACGAGGAGTGCCGCACCCGCACCCCCGGGGTATTCGCCGCCGGTGACACCCGCCGGAAAACTCTCCG
>JAFPTE010000222.1 GCA_017400415.1 Oscillospiraceae bacterium | reverse complement strand
GGGGACAGCCCCTTCGTCACGGGCCTTATGGAGATTTACAGAAAGTATACGGGCCTGGAGGGCCAGCCCATGAGCATGGGCGGCGGCACCTACGTCCACGATATCGAGGGGGGCGTGGCCTTCGGCTGCACCATGCCGGGCCGGAACCCCAAAATGCACGAGCCGGACGAGAATATGCCCGTCTCCGACCTGCTCCTCTCCGCTGCCATGTTCGCCGAGGCCATCGAGCGCTTCTGCAAATAAGTCTTTTCCCGCCGTTCCGCAACGGCGGGAATTTTTGCGTCGTCCTATTGACAGCAACAGGAGGATGTGTTATCCTTCCGTCAGAGACTAATCGCTTAGGAGGGGCTGCATCATGAAGCTCAGGGCAATTGTGCCGGCACTGCTGGTCCTCGCCCTTCTCCTCACCGGCTGCGGGGCGGAGGAGAAGAGGGAGCTGCCGGATTTCACATCATCGGAATATCTGCCCGGATATGATGCTTATCGCATGCTCTCGCAAAGCACCGCTCACCCGACCTGGCACGTGGAGACGGATAGCGGTATCATTATTAACGAACTTCCTTATACATATCTGAGTTACTATGATGAGACCCTTGGAGAGGCTATGCCCCTCTGCTCGAAGCCTGACTGTCTCCATAACGACCGAGATTGCTGGGCTTTTAAGGGCTCAGCCGGCGTTCCCACAGTTAACTATTATGACGGGAAGCTCTATTTTTGGGGCAATATCTTTGTCCCCATAGGAGATCATGTTTATAAAATAGTTGATGAGCTCTACCGCTCCAACCTGGACGGCACGGAACGTAAGGCCCTCATGAGCTTTGACGAGGACAGGTCCTTTTTGAGCGGGATTGCGGAGTTCGTGACCCACCGGGGCAGGTTTTATTCCATCCACTGGATTCCGGCACTGGATGATGAGGCGGCGCCTTACTGTACCCTGGAGATACGCACTGCGGAGATAACGGACCGGGAGCCCGTGTTTGAGACCGTGTTCTCAAAGAAAAGCGACTATGCTTACGTAAATTGCCACGTGCTGTATCAGTTCTGCGGAACGGAGCTGTACTTTTTCCTCCCTGAGTCTCTGGAGGAGGGTGCTGTCTCCGGCGAGCTTTTCGTCATGGACCTGATGACCCGGCAGTGCCGGGCGGTGGCCTCCCTGTCCGATGTGGGTACGCCTCAGGACATGACCGTTCTGGACGGCCAGGTATATATCCTGTGCCGTTCCCTGTCGGGCGGCGGGGAGCAGGTGTTCCGGCTGGAGGACGGCCAATTCCGGGAGGTATTCTCGGTGCCCTACCTAACGGCCATGCTGGCGGAGGACCGGCTGGTCTATATCGGGCCCCTGCAGGTCAGCCAGAAGCGCTTTGACATGACCGTATGGGACCTGGAGGGAGAAGTGGTCTTCCAGGGGCCCCTGCCCGCCGGGGAGTTGATCAAAAATGCCCCTGCGGAATGGGAGCGCACGCCCTATAAGGACCCGGCCAGAATAGATGTGAGCTTCACCGGAGACTATCTCTACTTCTCCTTTTCGATTTCCACAGGCAGACAGGGCCTTTCAAGGTACCGGTTGGTGGACGGCCAATGGCAGGAGGAGCTGATCTATATCACTTCATTTACGAATAACGCTGACCTTCCCGCCGTTCCGTAACGGCGGGAATTTTTGTATGGAGCCTTTCCGCAGAGGGGGGAGAAGGGCCCTACTTTCTCTTTACAAACGGGGCGGTTTCGGGTATAATGATAACAGAAAGTATAGGGGGGTGAGCCGGTGACCTTCGGCGAGAATATCTCCGAGCTGCGGCGGGAGCGTGGGCTCAGCCAGCGGCAGGCGGCCAGCGAGCTGGGCATAAGCCAGGCCCTTCTGAGCCACTATGAAAACGGGCTCCGGGAGCCCAGACTGGATTTCATTTTAATATTCTGCGATTATTACGGCGTCTCGGCGGACTTTATCCTGGGGCGCACGGAGCGGCGGGACG
>JAFPTE010000221.1 GCA_017400415.1 Oscillospiraceae bacterium | reverse complement strand
CCTTGAGGGGAAGGTGGCCCGTCAGGGCCGGATGAGGTGTCGCCCCTGCGTCCGCTGGGACATTACGGAAAACGGCCTGAAACGGGTACCGATCATCGGCAAATAAAACCAAATCCCACGCCGGGGCGTGGGATTTTTTCTTTTATGCCTCCGGGCACGGCGACGAAGCTTTCTATAGCCCTATTGTCACCGTTACGGCCACGAAGTTTAAAAGCATGTGCAGGAAGATGGGGCCGTAGATGTTCTCGGACTTATCGTAGCATATGGCCAGGGCCAGGCCGCCGGGGACGTAGTCCGCCAGCTGCAGGACCGTAGTCCAGCTGAAATCGTTTATAAGGGAGCCCCACAGGTGGTACAGGGCGAAGAGCGCTATGCTCACAGCGTAGGCAAGAATGCGGCTGTGCTTTTTCAGGGTGCCGAAGACCACCCCCCGGAACAGGGCCTCCTCCACAAAGGGGGCCAGGCACACCGCAACGGCCATCATGGCGCCGGGATTCAGCTTTGTTACGGCCTCCACAGCCTGCTGATTGGGGTTTGCCCCGGTGCTGGCAAGCTCCTCAAGCCAGCTGATGATGACGGTAAGGAACGTGTCGATAAAGTAACATACGGCGATGAAGGTCAGGGTCTGCAGTATGTTTTTAAGGAGCAGGCCGAAGTTCTCCCGCATGAAGCTGAAAAGGCAGAGGAGCACCAGCACGAAGCTCACGGCGTAATAGACAAGGTTGAAGGTGCCGGCGGTCAGGGTAAGGCCCGTGGCCGGATGCACCAGGGCGTACAGGAGCCCCAGGGCGTCCGCCAGAATGAAGCCGTGGAGCAGCACTAGTATCCAGCCCAGCACCTCCTCCCGTGGGCTCATGGGGAAGGAGGGATTGTTCTTTTTCAACCGCTCACCTTCTTTTTCAGCTCATAGAGCAGGTTCAGAGCCTCC
This sequence comes from Oscillospiraceae bacterium, assembly GCA_017400415.1. Taxonomy (GTDB): domain Bacteria; phylum Bacillota; class Clostridia; order Oscillospirales; family Oscillospiraceae; genus RUG626. The sequence goes on along the minus strand of JAFPTE010000221.1, from coordinate 3,198 downwards.
AGGGGGGTCATGGTGTTTATGTCGGCGGCCTTTATCCTCTCCCGGACCTCGTCGGAGGCCATGGACTCCAGGGAGAACTGGCCCTCCTCCTCATCCCTTGCCGCCGCCTTTGCCGGGGCGGCGGGTCCCTGGGCGCTCAGGTCCCGGAGAATCTCTCCGGCCCGGCGTATGACGCTCTTGGGCACCCCGGCAAGCCGGGCAACCTCAATGCCGTAGCTCTCGTCCGTGCCGCCGGGCACGATCTTCCGCAGGAAGATGAGCTCCTCCCCCCGCTTTTTGGCGGAGATGTTGTAGTTCTTCACGCCCTCCAGCTCGTCGGCCAGGCTGGTGAGCTCGTGGTAATGGGTGGCGAAGAGGGTCCGGGCCCCCAGGGTCCGCCTGTTTGCGCAGAACTCCACCACCGCCTTGGCAATGCTCATGCCGTCATAGGTGCTGGTGCCCCGGCCGATTTCGTCCAGAAGGATGAGGGACCGGCTCGTGGCGTGGCGCAGGATGTTGGCCACCTCCGTCATCTCCACCATGAAGGTGGACTTGCCGCCGGAGAGGTCGTCAGAAGCGCCGATGCGGGTGAACACCCGGTCCACAAGGCCGATGCGGGCGGACCTGGCCGGCACGAAGGAGCCCATCTGGGCCATGAGAACAATAAGGGCGGTCTGCCGCATGTAGGTAGACTTGCCGGCCATGTTGGGGCCCGTTATAACGGCGGTGGTGCCGTAGCCGCCCCCTAAGAAGGTGTCGTTGGGCACGAAAAGGCTGTCCTTCTGCCAGAGCTCCACCACCGGGTGGCGGCCGTCCTTTATCTCAATAACGTCGTCGGCGGTTATCTCCGGCCGGCACCAGCCGCAGCTGACGGCGCACTGGGCCAGGGAGCAGAGGGCGTCCACGGCGGCGATGAGCCGGGAGGCCGCCTGAATCCGCTGGGCCTCGGAGGCGATGAACTGCCGCAGCTCGTCATAGATGCGAAATTCCAGGTCGTTTACGCTGTCCCGGGCACCCAGGAGCTGGGCCTCCAGGTCCTTGAGCTCCTCCGTTATGAAGCGCTCGCAGTTGACCAGGGTCTGCTTGCGGATGTAGTCCTCCGGCACGTCGGCGGACTGGGACCGGGGGATTTCGATGTAGTAGCCGAAGACCTTGTTGTAGCCCACCTTCAGCTTCTTGCCGGTGCGGGCACGCTCCCGCTCCTCAATGGCCGCAAGGGCGGCGGAGGAGCCGTTCAGAAGGTCCCGGAGCCTGTCCACCTCAGCGTCGTAGCCCGGGCGGATAAGGTTGCCCTCCCGGACGGAGATGTTGGGCTCGTCGCAGATGACCTGGCCTATGCGGGAGGAAAGCTCCGCCAGGTCGTCCATGGCCGCCGCCTCCCGGAGCAGGGGGGACTTGGCGAAGGAGAGAAGCCTCTTTATCTCCGGCAGCCTCTCGGCGGAGGAGCGGACGGAGAGCAGGTCCCGGGCGTTGGAGGAGCCGTAGACAATCCTGCCCAGGAGCCGCTCCAGGTCGGATATATCCCGGAGGGTCAGCATGAGCTCCTGCCGGGCGTTGTTGTTTTCGCAGAGCTCCCCCACGGCCTCCAGCCGCCGGTTGATGGCGGCGGGGGAGAGCAGGGGCCGGGCAACCCAGCCCCGGAGGAGCCGGGAGCCCATGGAGGTCTTTGTCCGGTCCATGGCCCAGAGAAGGCTGCCCTTCTTGACCCCGTCCCGGATGGAGACCAGGAGCTCCAGATTCCGCAGGGTCTCCATATCCAGCTCCATGTATCTGCCGTCCGTGTAGAAGTCCAGCTTGTTTATGTGGCCCAGCTTTGTCTTCTGGGTGTCCGTAATGTAGGAGAGCAGGGCGCCCACGGCGCAGACCGCCTGAGGCTCCCCCGCAAGGCCCAGCTCGTCAATGCTGTGGGCGCCAAACTGCTCGCAGGAGCGCATGGTGGCCTGCATATAGTCGAAGCGGCTGTCCTCCCGCTCAATGAGGCACCGGAGCTTTTTCGTCAGAAGGAGCTCCAGGTTTTTGTTTTCGGCGGCGCCGGAGTTCAGAACTATCTCCGAGGGGGCGTACCGGGCGATTTCGTTCAGGACCCGGTCCTCCTGGCCGGCGGCGAAGGCCCGGGCGCAGATCTCGCCGGTGGAAATATCCGCAAAGCAGACGGCGGCGCCGCCGGCGTCAAGGCAGCAGGACGCCAGGTAGTTGGGCTTGCCGTCGTCCAGCATGGCCGGGTCGATGACCGTGCCGGGAGTGACCACCCGGATAACGTCCCGCTCCACCAGACCCTTGGCCAGGGCCGGGTCCTCCAGCTGCTCGCAGATGGCCACCTTGTAGCCCTTGGCAATGAGCCGGGCTATGTAGGCCTCGCTGGAGTGGAAGGGCACTCCGCACATGGGGGTCCGGGCCTCCGGGTCCTCCAGATTCCGGTCCCTGGTGGTCAGGACCAGGTCCAGCTCCCTGGAGGCCAGCCGTGCGTCGTCATTGAACATCTCGTAAAAATCGCCCAGGCGGTAGAAGAGGACGCAGTCCTCATACTGTTTTTTTATTTCCCAGTACTGCCGCATAAGGGGGGTTCCCTCAGCCATTTGCCTCTCCTTTCTCAATCTGACCGCCCAGGGCCCAGGTGCTTGAGGAGGTTATCCTTACGGGCAGGAAGCTGCCTATAAGGCTCTCCGGCCCCGCAAAGCGCACGAGCCTGCCGCCGTCGGTCCTTCCGGTGAGCAGGTCGCCCTCGGCGCCGTCGCAGAGGACCCTGTAGATCCCGCCCACGTACTGCCGATGCTTTTCCTCGGAAATGCTGTTCTGCAGGCTTACCAGCCGGTCAAAGCGCTGCTGCTTCTCCTGCCGGGTGAAGGGGTCCGGCATGGAGTAGGCCGGGGTGCCCTTCCGGGGGGAGAAGATGAAGGTGAACAGCGCATCGTACCGCACGGAGCGCACTAAGTCCATGGTGCCCTCAAAGTCCTCCTCCGTCTCTCCGGGGAAGCCCACTATAACGTCGCTGGTGAGGACTATGTCCGGCATATAGGAGCGGGCCATGGCCACAAGCTCTTTGTACCGGGCCAGGTCGTAGTGCCGGTTCATGAGCTTCAGTATCCGGTCGGAGCCGGACTGGAAGGGCAGGTGGATGTGCTTGGCGCATTTTTCGCACTCCGCCATGGTCCTGAAGAGCTTCTCCCCGGCGTCCCGGGGGTGGCTCGTCATGAAGCGGATGCGGAAATCGCCGGGTAT
>JAFPTE010000220.1 GCA_017400415.1 Oscillospiraceae bacterium | reverse complement strand
GCATCACCATCCTGGCCAAGAACACCTCCGTGCGCTACGGGAACACCAAGATCAACATCGTGGACACCCCCGGGCACGCCGATTTCGGCGGAGAGGTGGAGCGCATCCTCAAGATGGTCAACGGCGTCATCCTGCTGGTGGACGCCGCAGAGGGCCCCATGCCCCAGACCCGCTTCGTCCTTTCCAAGGCCCTGGAGCTGGGCCACCGGGTCATAGTTGTTCTGAACAAGATCGACAGGCCCGACCAGCGGGTCCTGGAGGTGGTGGACGAGGTGCTGGAGCTCCTTCTGGAGCTGGGCTGCACGGATGAGCAGCTGGATTCCCCCATGCTCTTCTGCTCCGGCAGAAAGGGCACGGCCTCCTTCGCCCCGGACGTGGAGGGCGTGGACCTGAAGCCCCTCTTCGACACCATAGTTGACTATATCCCCGCCCCCGACACGGATGACGAGGCCCCCCTCCAGATGCTGGTATCCAGCCTGGATTACAACGATTACGTGGGCCGCATCGCCATCGGCCGCATCGAGCGGGGCGTTATCCGCCAGAACCAGGAGCTCAGTGTGGTGAACTACCACGACCCGGACGCCGCACCCAAGAGGGCCAAGGCCGTCAGCATCTATGAGTTCTCGGGCCTTTCCCGGACTCCGGTGACCCAGTCCTCCTCCGGCAACATCATCGCCCTCTCCGGCATTGCGGATATCTCCATCGGCGATACCATCTGCGCTGCCGACGCTCCCCAGGCTCTGCCCTTCCTGAAGATCTCCGCCCCCACCATGGAGATGACCTTCTCCGTGAACGATTCTCCCTTCGCCGGCCGGGAGGGCAAGTACGTCACCAGCCGGAACATCCGTGACCGGCTCATGCGGGAGACCATGAAGGACGTCTCCCTGCGGGTTTCCGAGGTGGAGGGAAGTGACCACAGCTTCAACGTGGCCGGCCGGGGCGAGATGCACCTTTCCATCCTTATCGAGACCATGCGCCGGGAGGGCTTCGAGTTCGCCGTCTCCCCCCCGAGAGTGCTTATGAAGGAGCAGGACGGCGTGCTCTGCGAGCCCATCGAGCGGGTCGTTGTGGACGTGCCGGAGGACTCCGTGGGCGCCGTTATCGAAAAGCTCTCCTCCCGGAAGGGCGAGTTCCTTGAAATGACCCCTGTGGGCAACCGCATGAAGCTCCAGTTCTTCGTGCCCAGCCGGGGCCTCTTCGGCTACAGGAACGAGTTCCTGACGGACACCAAGGGCGAGGGCATCATGAGCTCCGTCTTCGAGAAGTACGAGAAGTACAAGGGCGAGGTCACCCGCCGGGGCACCGGCTCCCTGGTGGCCTCCGAGACCGGGGAGGCCGTGGCCTACGGCATCTTCGGCGTTCAGGACAGGGGCGTCATGTTCGTATCCCCCGGCGTGCCCGTCTACTGCGGCATGGTGGTGGGCGAGACCCCCAAGAACGAGGATATCACCGTCAACGTCTGCAAGAAAAAGCAGCTTCCCAACATGCGGGCCGCCGGCTCCGATGAGGCCCTGCGCCTGGTGCCCCCCCGCATCATGAGCCTGGAGCAGTGCCTGGAATTTCTGGCGGACGATGAGCTCCTGGAGGTCACCCCCAAGAGCCTGCGGATCCGCAAGGCCATTCTGGACCACGCCCTCCGCATGAAGGCCCTGAAGGGCAAAAAGGACTGATAAATACAAGAAACAAGCTGAAAACTGCATTTCAGCTTGTTTTTCTTTCAGAAAAGTGCCTTTTCAATGACCCGTGCGGCGGCCTCGAACCCCTCCAGGTCCCCTCCGCCGAACCGGCGGAGCCGGGGGCTGTCAACATCCAGGACCCCGCGGACGGAGCCGCTCTTGTCCCGCAGGGGCACCACAATCTCCGCCCGGGAGGCGCTGTCGCAGGCGATGTGCCCCGGGAACAGGTGCACATCCGGCACCAGCTGGCTCCGGTTTTCCGCCGCCGCCGTGCCGCAGACCCCCTTCCCCAGGGGTATCCTTATGCAGGCGGGCCTGCCCTGGAAGGGGCCCAGCACCAGCACCCCGTCCCGGAGGCGGTAAAACCCCGCCCAGTTTATCTCCGGCACCAGCTCCCATATGCAGGCGGCGGCGTTTGCCATGCAGGAGATATGGTCGTCGTCCCCCTCCAGCAGGGAGGCGAGAGTTCTTTCCAGGTTTTCGTACAGCTTTTCCATAGAAACCTCCGAAATATGTAAGAATTTGCAAGAAAGGGCGAATAATATGCAGGAAATCTATCTGGCCGGGGGCTGCTTCTGGGGCGCCCAGAGCTACCTTCGCAATATAAAAGGCGTTGCGGAGACCCAGGTGGGCTTTGCCAACGGCAGGACCCAGGAGCCCACCTATTACCAGGTCTGCCATGACGGCACCGGCCACGCCGAGACCGTGAAGGTCATCTATGACGAGAAAAACGTGCCCCTCCGGGCCCTGCTGCGGCTCTTCTTCCGTATCATCGATCCCTCGAGCCTCAACAAGCAGGGGGGCGACGTGGGCACCCAGTACCGGACCGGCATTTACTATACAGACGAAGAGGCCGGCCGGATTGCCCGGGACGAGCTTCGGCGCCTGGCGGAGGGCCTGGACAGGCCGGTCGTGGTGGAGTGCCTGCCCCTAATGGGCTTCTGGCCCGCAGAGGAGTACCACCAGGACTATCTTATTAAGAACCCCGCCGGCTACTGCCACGTGCCCCTGCGGGAGATTATGGAGGTCAAGGACCTTGACCCCAGGAGCGTACTGTGACGCCCCGGCTTGGTAAGGCGGCCCTGCTGCTGGGGCCGGCGCCGGAGAGCGCCCGGGCCGCCCTGGAGGGGCTGGGCCTGCCGGTTATCACTGTGCCCCGGGAGAAAAACGGCCTTGCCCTGGGGGCCATACTGTCCCTGTCCCCGGGTCTTGCCCCGGCGGAGGTGGCGGAGAGCGCCGTTTTCCTCCACGGTCTTGGCCCCCGGGAGCTGGACGCCGCCCTGGAGGCCCTGCGCAGTGCCGGCTACACCGGCATGAAGGCGGTATCCACGGCCCATAACCTGACCTGGACCCCGGCGCAGCTGGTTTCGGAGCTGACAAAGGAGCGCAGCGCCCTTAAAAAGGGCCGGCGCCGTCACTGACGGAAAAACTCCGCCAGAGCCGCCCCGTCCCGGTACCCCTCCTCGTAGAGGGCCATGAGCCTTGCCCGGTCCCGGGTCAGGGTGTCCACCCCGTAGGTCTCCTCCGGGGCCACGATGAGGCAGGAGCCCTCCCGCTCCCGCTCCAGAGCCCAGGAGACGGAATCATTATAGCGTTTTGCCCGCAGGCGGAGATTTTTGGCCGCCAGCGGGTATTTTCTTTCTATGGCGGCGGCGAAGAGGTCGTCCCGGCCCTTGGTGCGGGGCACGTTCCGGGGCTTTGTCAGGATAAGGCCCACCCTGTCCGCCCCCAGGTCGAAGGCCTTTTTCACGGGCACCGGGTCCGCCAGGGCCCCGTCATAGTAGGGCTCGCCCTCAATGAAGACCGGGCGGCACACGAAGGGGATGGCGGAGCTGGCGCTCATGACGGAGTAATCATCCTGCCGGATGTCCGATTTTTCAAAGTATCTGGGCTGGCCGGTCCGGGCGTTGGAGGCCACCACGAGAAACCGGGCCGGGTTTGCGGCGATGGCCCCATAGTCCAGGGGGTCCTCCCCGTCCGAGCGGGACAGGGTGCCGTAGACGTATTCCAGGTCCAGGTAGGAGCCGGTTTTCCGCAGGACGGCAAGGCCCATGTACTCCTTCCGGCCGGAGTAATCCCGCAGGAAGCGCAGGTTCCGCCGGGCCTGGCCCGCCAGGTAGGAGCAGCCGTTGGCGCTGCCGGCGGAGACCCCGATGAAAAGGCCGCAGCCCACGCCCATATCCATAAGTCTGTCCAGGACGCCGGAGGCGTAGATGCCCCGGAGCCCGCCCCCTACATCAACTATGGCGTTCATTTGATTCCTCCCGATGCAGTATAGGGTAATTATACACACTTTTCCCCGGTTTAACAATGGGCACAGGCTGATTTTTGTGTGGCCAATCCCTCAGTCAGCCTTACGGCTGACAGCTCCCTTTACCCAAGGGAGCCAGGGGGCGCAGAGTGTCGTTAAAGCCTTCCCCTTGAGGGGAAGGTGGCACGGCGCAAGCCGTGACGGATGAGGTGTCGCCCTTCCCTCTCCACGCCCCCCTTGTGTAAAGGGGGGCGGCCCGTTAGGGCCGGGGGGATTGCGGCGAACAACGGATGCAGACAAACTCTTCCCGGGGCTGTGCTCAGCCCCGGGTTTTTCCTTGACACTGGGCCCCATCTGTGTTAAACTCCTCCCCGACAGGTTTCCACACCCTGTCCAAGCGCACTTTCCGTGCGTTGGCCGGGCTTCCCGGTCTCTAAACAAAAAATGGAGGAACAAGCATTGAAAAAACCCAGCATCCGCAGCCTGGCGGCCGCCGCCATGGTAGCCGCCCTTTACACAGCCCTCAGCTTCGCCGTCCAGGAGTTCGCCTTCGGCGGCGCCGGTATGGTCCAGTTCCGCCTCTCCGAGGCCCTGACCGTGGTGCCCTTCTTCTTCCCGGAGGCCGCATGGGGCCTTTTCGTGGGCTGCATTCTCACAAACATCATCAGCCCCATGGGTATCCCGGACCTGATTTTCGGCTCCCTGGCCACCCTTATCGCCGGGCTCATTACCGCCGAGGTTCCCAGGGCCTGGATGGCCCCCATACCCCCCATCCTCTCCAATATGCTCATCGTGGGCGCCATGATCGCCTGGTATGAGACGGGCTTCGGCCCGGGCTTCATGGCCTCCTGGGCTGTGAACGGCGCCCTTGTTGCCCTGGGCGAGATAGTCTGCGCCGGTATTCTGGGCGGCCTGCTGCTGGCCCTCCTGCCCCGGGTGCTGCCCAGGGACCTCAATCAGCGGGCACGGGACGCCCAGGCGGCAGAATAAACCAAACCCCCTCTTGAGTGGAGAAGAGGAAATACACAGCCGGCCCTCCTGGGGCCGGTTTTTTGTGCCTTTCCTCTTGCAATAAGGCCGGAAAGAGGGTAAAATAGCGGCAAAGCAATCCATAAGGAGACACACATATGAAACTCGGTATCGTGGGGCTGCCCAACGTGGGCAAGTCCACCCTTTTCAACGCCATAACCAACGCCGGGGCGGAGGCGGCCAACTACCCCTTCTGCACCATAGAGCCCAATGTGGGCGTGGTGCCCGTGCCGGACAGCCGCCTGGACTTCCTGGCGGATATGTACAACCCCAAGAAAAAGACCCCGGCGGTCATCGAATTCGTGGACATCGCCGGCCTTGTGAAGGGCGCCAGCCACGGGGACGGCCTGGGCAACAAGTTTCTGGAGAACATCCGCAGGACGGACGCCATCGTTCACGTGGTCCGCTGCTTTGACGACGAGAACGTCATCCATGTGGAGGGCTCCACGGACCCGGCCCGGGATATGGACATCATCGACCTGGAGCTGGTGATGGCGGACCTGGAGATGGTGGAGCGCCGGGTGGACAAGGCCCAGAAGGCCGCCAAGAGCGGCGACAAGCGCACAAGGCACGAGGCGGAGGTCTTCGCCGCCCTGCGGGACCACCTGAACGAGGGCAAAAGCGCCCGGAGCTTTGAGTGCAGTGAGGACGACCGGGAGATAATCGGCACCGCCGACCTGCTGACCCTGAAGCCCGTCATCTACGCCGCCAACACGGACGAGGCCGTCATCGCTGACCTGGACCACAACGAATACTACAAAACTGTCCTTTCCCGGGCTCAGGCCGAGGGCGCCACGGTGCTGCCCATCTGCGCCAAGACGGAAAACGAGCTCCAGGAGCTGGACGGCGAGGAGCGGGCCATGTTCCTGGAGGAGCTGGGCCTGGAGGAGAGCAGCCTGGACCGGCTGGTTAAAAAGAGCTACGAGCTCCTGGGCCTCATATCCTTCCTGACCTGCGGCGCCGACGAGTGCCGGGCCTGGACCATCACCCGGGGCACCAAGGCCCCCCAGGCCGCCGGAAAGATCCACTCCGACTTCGAGCGGGGCTTCATCCGGGCGGAGATAGTGGCCTTTGAGGACCTGAAGGCCTGCGGCTCCATGACCGCCGCCAGGGAAAAGGGCCTTATCCGCTCCGAGGGCAAGGAGTACGTCATGCAGGACGGGGACGTGACCCTCTTCCGCTTCAACGTATGAAAAAGTCCCGCCGCATACAGCTTATCGACACCCTC
>JAFPTE010000219.1 GCA_017400415.1 Oscillospiraceae bacterium | reverse complement strand
TCCGTGAGATCTACCTGAAGGCCTTTGAGGGCTCCTTCGTCAAGGGCGGCAGCACCGGCACCATGACCGCCTTCAACCGTGTGGGTCTGACCTACGCCGGCGCCCACAGAGCCCTGCTGAAGGACCTGCTCCGGGGCGAGTGGGGCTTCTGCGGCGCCACCATCTCCGACGCTGCCAACTTCCCCTATCAGCACCCCGTTGAGGGCATCGCCAACGGCACCGACATCTGGTGCACCATGGGGGAGACCGACCGTGACAAGACCATCCGTGCCGCCATCGTGGACAATGACGACGGCAACCTGTTCCGGGAGCTCCGGGAGAGCCAGCACGGCCTTTACTACATGTTCGCCAACTCCAACCTGATAAACGGCCTCACCAGCAACATGAAGTACGTGACCCACACCCCCTGGTGGCAGACTGCTCTCTACGCCGTCGACGCCGTTCTGGCCCTGGCGACCCTGGCCTTCGGCGCCCTGTACGTCTACAACACCTACTTAAAGAAAGAAGACCGGTAAGGAGGAGGACATGAATATGAAAAACAAGACTATCGGTTCCTGGCTCCAGTGCGCCGCCGGGGCTCTGGCTCTGGTCACCGCCATCGCCCTCATCATCTATTCCGGCGCAGTCAAGGATGCAAACTCCCTCGTTCCCACGCTCCTCATAATCGGCGCAGCCATCTCCGCCGCCGCCTTTTTCACCGGGCTGCATCCCCTGGCCATCTTCCCCGGCGTCCTCTTCATGGCCGCCGCAGCCACCTACCTGGGCTCTCAGCTCGCCAACATCTCCGGCCGCCTCAGCGGAAACGGCATCGGCCTTACGGGCACCAGCCTGGAGGCTCTCACGGTCTTTGCCGTTCTGATGGTCCTGGCCGCCGCTCTTTCCATCGCGGCAGCCTTCCTGCCCGACCGCAAATAAGCTCCATAAAAAGCTTCTGCCCTTCCCGAAAATGGGAAGGGCAGTCTTTTATCTCATTTTGTACCCATGGCCGCTCTCAGGTCTCTTATCCAGAGCTCCGTCACCCGGTGGGTGGGCTCCGAGAGCAGGTGGAAGTTCGTATCGTAGAAGTCCTTATACCCGAAGAGGTAATCCGCCAGGTTCGAGATGTATCTGGCTCCGCCGGAGCTGCTCACAACGGTGGAAAACAGGCCCTGCATGAGCTGAACCTTATCTATGTCCCCCTCCGGCAGGGAGCCGGCGTTCACGGCGGCGCAGGAGACGTACACGGTCACCCCGCGCTTTGCATAGCGGCTGTACACCTCGCAGAGCTTCGGAAGCCCGCTCCGCAGGTAATCCGGGTCCAGGAAGGTGCTGTCCTGGAGCTTGTCCGCCTGGTTATAGCGGATGAAGGAGGCGGAGCCTGTCTCATCCATAAAGCTGTTGCCGGCGCTGTCCCGGTAGCTGGCCACGTAGCTGCCCCCTGGCTTCTTTTTGGCCCAGTAGCCCTGAAGGCTGTCAAACACCCCGCCGGTGAACTCCCGCAGGTCCAGGAGCGTCACCAGGTCGTAGTTATAATCCATGGCGCACCAGAACTTGTTGTCGTGGTCGATGAGCTGCAGATTCAGAAGCAGTTGCTGGGGGCTGCAGAGCTCCGGCGTGTGGAAGAAGATGTCCCCGGGCTCCAGGAATTTTTCAATGATGCACATCTGGGTGTAGGAGTTTATTACCCCGTTCACCGCCGCATTTATGACCTTATACTCCGGGAAGGCCTTCTGCATATCCTCCCCGGCCAGGTTGTACCACATGGAACAGCCCCCGTAAAAGACCAGCTTCTTCTGCCCCCGGGCCTCAATGAGCATATCAATCTTGTCCGCAAAGCAGCTCTCCCGGCGGTATTCATAGCCCCAGGGGTCCAGAATGGCGTTGATCCGCAGGGTCTTCAGGGTGCAGTCCCTGAAGGAGCTGTCGCCGAAGCGGCTCAGATTGTCGTAAAGGGTCAGGGTATCGAGCTTGCAGGAGGTGAAGGCCCCCTCCTCCAGATACCGGATGCTCTTGGGCAGCACCACGCTCCGAAGGTCTTTGAGGGCCCCGGCGCCGATGCCCTCAACGGTCTTCCCCTCCACGGTCTCGGGGATTGTGACGGACTTTTCGGTGCCGGTGTAGCCCGTCACCTCCAGCCCCTCCTCAGTCTGGGCGAAGGTGAAAAGTCCCGGGTCGGTCCAACGGGCCCACTGGGCGTAGAGCCGATACTCCCGGTCCTCGTCCACGGTCATGCGGCTGCCCAGGCCGATGCGCTCCCCGGAGCCGTCCGGCTGGGTGTTCCAGCTCTCCAGAACAAAGCCCGGCCGCTCAAAGATATCCGTTCCGATGGACACATTGGGCCTGGGCTTGGTCTCCAGATTGTATACCCGGCTCACCGCCTCTCCCCCGGCCCCGTTGGGGTCATAGATCACTGTGCGGAAGTGGCCGGCCACCTCCACGGAGACCCGGGTGGGAAAGCGGACGTTTTTCAGAGTTACCCGGGCGGAGGTGCCGTAATTTGTAATGGCGCTGGGCCCGTCGTAATGGACCGCCGTGACGGAATAGCCGTCGTCCAGGTGGAGGGTGAAGGCCACGTCGTCCCCGGGCTCCACCGAAAAGCCGTTATCCTCCAGAGTGAAGTGCACCCCCTC
>JAFPTE010000218.1 GCA_017400415.1 Oscillospiraceae bacterium | reverse complement strand
GGTCCTGGACGTGGCCTGCGGCACGGGGGTGCTGTTTCCGGACTATCTGAGCCGGGGCGTGGGGCATCTGACGGCCATTGACGTGTCCCCGGAGATGGCCCGGCGGGCTCAGGAGAAGTTCCCCTTTGTGGACGTTATCTGCGGCAACGTGGAGACCTGGCCCTTCTACCGGACCTTTGATTCCGTTGTGGTGTACAACGCCTTTCCCCACTTTCCGGTCTTCCGTCGGGCGGTACGGGAGCTGGCGTCCCTCACCTCCCCCGGCGGCCGCCTTACGGTCGCCCACGGAATGAGTCTGGAGCAGCTCCGCAGCCACCACTCCGGCGCCGCCTCCCGAATAAGCCGGGAAATGCTGGAGCCGGGGGAGCTGGCAGCGCTGATGGGCCCTTACTGCGCCGTTGACATTACCGTTTCCGACAGCGAGAAATACGTGGTCAGCGGGGTCCGGCTCTAATTTTCCCGGACCCGCAGGCCCAGCACGGACCAGAAATAGTCCGTCCGGTAGGCGGAGAGGCTCCCCTCCGGCACAAGCACGTCCGCTCCTGTGCCCTCCAATAGTCCCTGGCCTATGCGGCAGGAGGACGGCACGGAGTTTTCCATTATAATCCGCTCCAGGCTCTGGGCGCCGGAAAAGGCGCCGTCGGCCACGGTGCGGATATTTTTTCGATAAAATACGAAATCTTTTGTCATTTACATGCGACCGAGAGGATGATAATCTGACTATATATATGAACGGGCCCGTTCAAAAGGCAAAACGGAGGTGACGGAATGGAAGACAGCGAGATAGTGGCTCTGTACCTTGCCCGGGACCATGAGGCCCCGGCGGCAACGGCAGAGAAATACGGAAGCTTCCTTCTGGCCGTGGCCTCAAACGTGCTTTCCCGCCGGGAGGACGCCGAGGAGGCGGTTAACGACGCCTACGCCGCAGCCTGGGAGGCCATTCCGCCCCACAGGCCGGAGAGCCTTAAAGCCTTTCTGGCGACTCTGGTGCGGCGGGCGGCCCTGAACAAGTACACCTCCCTCCGGGCCGAGAAGCGGGGCGGCGGCGAGGCCGCCGTCTGCCTTGACGAGCTGGAGGAGTGCCTTGCCGGGCATGTCAGCGTGGAACGTGAGCTGGAGGCAAGGGAGCTCTCCCAGGCCATAGGCCGGTTTGTAAAGGCCCTGCCGGAGACAGAGCGCCGGGTGTTCCTGCTGCGTTACTGGTATGTTGAAAGCATTGACAGCATTATGAAAAAATCCGGCTTCTCCCGCAGCAAGATCAAATCCATGCTGCAGAGAACCCGGCAAAGGCTGAAAGCCTATCTGATTAAGGAGGATTTTCTGTGAATAGCGAAGAACTGCTTTTGGCAATGAACGATATGGAGCAAGAGCTCATTCTGGACGCCCAGAGGCTCCGCCCCAGGCCCGTGAAAGCCTGGATAGCCGGCGCCCTCACCGCCGCCGCAGCCCTGGCTCTGGTCTTTCTGGCCCCCTGGAGGGTCCCAGCCGACCCGGTGAACATCCCCATGGGCGACGAGCCCGCCGTCACCGCCCCCGGCAACCACGGGACGGGCGAGACCACCTCACCGGTTGCCCCTTCGACCCACGAGTATTCAAAACACTCACGGGTACTTGACCCATCGATTAAGAATCGGCTTGAAACAAAGTCCGGTCTTTTTGCCCGCTTCCCCGCATCCTTTGAGGAGGCAATGGAGTCTTCTGAGCCCATTCTGCCTCCCGCGACCCAGGGCAAATCCATCGGCAAAGCTCAATTCAACAGGGGTTACACCATGAAGGAGGCCTATGAAGAAGCCGACCTTGTTGCCGTAATTCGCATTGGCAACTGGCTGGGTGAAGAGAAGCTATCCGAAGGCTCACGGCTCATGAACACCTATTACGGTGCTCAGGTGGTCACGACCTACAAGGGCGAGTCCGGCGACACCATTATCTACGGTCAGTCCGGCGGCTCTTCGCTCACCTGGTACCGTTACCTCCTGCACAGCTATGGCGATATCGTGCTTGCCTTTTTCAAGTACAACAGCGACGGCTATTATTCGTCCCTGTGCTGGTATCTGGGCGAGCTTAACGGCATTGAGGACGCCGACGGAAATCTCTACTTCGTAGACCGTTTCGGCATGCTGAGCAGTGGCCTTGATTTAATTTCCGACATCAGTCAGAAAAGAGACTACGCAGCGGAGGCGCTGCTGGATGACACTGTAGCCAATCCAGGTATGACCCTGCACGCTTATTCTCAGGACGCCCTGGAGGCGCTGTTTGAAAGCTACAAATAATCATTTATTAAAGAGACAACAGCAGGTACACAAATATGAGGTCATAGATGAGCTCAATATACTCAACCTTTTTCTCTTCCGCCTTTTCCACGCACTCGCCGCCTTTCGGGGTTATTATACACCCCCGCAGCCCCGGCTGCAAGCTCACTTATCGGCGTTTATCCGGTAATACTCATTGACCAGGGACCGGCAGCCCAGGGCCTTCAGATCCTCATACCGCACATTGAAGCGGCTTTTCTTCCGGGTGCCGGAGGCGATATAGCGCAGGCAGTCCTGGCAGTAAAGGTCTATCTCATGCAGCGTATCCGAGGTTGTGATGACC
>JAFPTE010000010.1 GCA_017400415.1 Oscillospiraceae bacterium | reverse complement strand
CTCGTTTTCACGAGGAGCCCTTTTTCCTTGGTGCTTTCTCGTCTACATTGTTTAATTCGCAAGGTGCATTCCCCGGCCCCGAAGTGCCGGGCCATTAGAATACCACAACTCGAAGCGTTTGTCAAGAACTTTTTTCGTTCTTTTCAAAACTTTTTTCTCGTTCCGGCCCTCCAAAGGGCGCTCTCTCAAGGCGCTCCGTTAGAATACCACACACGCCCCCCTTTGTCAAGAACTTTTTTCACTTTTTTCGAACTTTTTTTGTTTTTTCCGGTTTGCACTAAATCTGGGGTCATTTCGTCAATTTAGCTACACCATATAGTCACAAATAAAGGAAATCAGCCCGCCGAAGCGGGCTGACGCCGTATTTTTTGTTTTTTGGGCTCAGCCCTCGCCGGTGATGAAGCGGCGGATGATGGTGGCCATCTGGGCCCGGTTGCAGGTGCCCTTGGGGACCATGCGGGTTTCGGAAACGCCCTTGAGAAGGCCGCTGCCCACGGCCCACTGGAGGTCGCTGAGGGCCCAGGAGCCCATCTCGTCCCGGTCCGTGAAGGGGGCAAGGCTGCCCCGCTGGGTGGTGCTGCGGCCCAGGAAGTCCGCATAGCGCCGCATGAACACGGCGATCTGCTCCCGGGTGACGATATTGGCAGGCTTGAACTCGAAGCCCGTTTCCGTGGCGAAGCCCACGACGATATTGTTTTCGGAGGCCCAGGAGACGGCGGCGGAGCAGTACTCCTCCCCGGTCATATCCTCAAACTTGGCCTGGCCCTTGGGGGTAGGTCTGCCGCTGGCAACCCACATGGCGTAGACGATGGTGGCCCGGTCCGTAGGCTCCAGGGGCCGGAAGGAGGTGTTGTCCACGTCATAGAACAGGCGGTTTTCCTGGACGTAGCGGACGGAGTCATAGTACCAGTTATTGAGGCTCACATCATTATATATACTGGCGGAGCGGGTGGCCGTATCGGGCTTATGGTCGCCGGAGACGTAGACGGTGCAGTCCGTCTCCGCCCGGAAGGTGACCCGGCTCTCCTCCGGCACGTAGTACTGGCGGTTGAGCTCGATCTCGCACAGGTCGTCATACTCCGCAGCCTCGGATACATTGATGAATGTGCCGTACTCTGTGACCACGTAGCCCTGGCCGGCGGTCATGATAAGGCGGGCGCCGAACTTAAGGGCCAGCTCGCTGCCCTTGGGGATATCCAGCTTCCGCAGGGCGGAGGCGAACAGGAATTCCCCGGAGTCATCGGGCATGCCCAGACCGGACCGGTCCATGAGCCAGGAAAACTCGCTGTCCAGGCCCGTGAGCAGGGCCTCCTGGGCCTCGCCCTCCACCTGGGGCACGAAGGTCTCCTCCAGAAAGCTTTGTGAGATCAGCGGGTCCGAGGAGGAGCCGGGCCCGCCGGCCGCCGTCAGCAGCGGCAGGGTCAGGGCCAGCAGCACCAGGACCGCAGCAGTTCTTTTCATTACAAGTCCCTCTCTTCAGAACGCAGGTAATACCGCAGGGCCAGCAGGCTGTCCGAGAGATGCACGTTCTCCACCACAGCCTCATTCTCATCCAGGCACAGGTCCTTGCCGGTGAAATTCCATATGCCCCGGATGCCGGCGGCCACCACCCGGCGGGCGGTCTCATCCGCTGCGGCCTGGGGCAGGGTCAGGATTGCGATATCCACGTTGTTGTCCTCCGCAAACTCCTCAACGGCGTCCACGGAAAAGATATAAGTTCCGTTAACCTTTCTGCCGATTTTGGCAGGGTCCGTATCGAAGGCGGCCATAAGGCGGACGCCGCACTGGCTGAAACGGAAATTGGTCAGCAGTGCGTTGCCCAGGTTGCCGGCGCCGATAAGGATGGCGCCCACCCGCTCCGGCACGCCCAGGGCATCCTGAATGCCCTCCCGCAGCTGCAGAACGTTGTAGCCGTAGCCCTGCTGGCCGAAGCCGCCGAAGCAGTTCAGGTCCTGCCTTATCTGGGAGGGGGTCAGCCCCATCTGGGCGCCCAGCTCCCCGGAGGAGACCTTTTCGATGCCCGCATCCGCAAGCACGTCCAGGTGGCGCAGGTATCTGGGCAGCCTTCTTATAACGTTACCGGATATCTTGTACTTCATTTTAAACTCCGCCTGAATAAAAGCGCAACGGCGCTTATGATACTTCACACTGTATTATAACAGAACTTTTTCCCCTTGGCAACAGCGCAGAAGCGGTATTTTTGGGAAAAGCTGCCGTTTATAAAGGAAATCGGCCCGCCGAAGCGGGCCGAAGCTCAATATTCAATAACTGCGTTATCGATGATGAACTGGGGCAGGATTCGCTCCGAGAGGACGTAGCGCAGGGCGTAGGGCTCGCCGAAGGAGTCCCGGGCGCCGGAGACGGTGGGGTCCGTCAGGTCGGCGGCGGTGGCCCGCAGGCCCTCCTGCTCGCAGATGGCCTGGACCACCAGATAGTAGCGGCAAAGGTTATTGACGCTCTCGGCGTTCTCCGCCAGGAAGGTCTCACGGCTTCCGCCCAGGGAGATGCCCTGCTGTATCTCGTAGACCGTGGCCAGGTAGTTCCGGCAGTACTCCATCACGCTCTCCGGCACGGTCTTCACAACGGCCTTGTCAACGATATCGTCCACCATGGCGTTCCGGGCCTGCTCCAGCACCCATTCCTCCACGTCCGCCTGAAGCTCGGCGGCCGTATCAAAGCCGTAATCCTTTGCAATGGCGTCCGTGAGCTCCGGCAGGTCGCCGGGCTCCTTTATGTAGTTTATGGTGGTTACGAATTTGGCCCTCTTCCCGGCCTTGGTGGGGTCGTTGGGGTAGGGATCCGGGAAGGTCACGTTCACGTCAAAGGTCTCCCCGGGCATGTGGCCGATTATCTGGTCCAGGAAGTCGTCAATATAGTTCTTTGCGCCGGCGGTCACGTCCGTGCCCCTGCCCTGGGTGCTGCCCCGGTCAAACTCCACCCCGTCGATGCTGCCCACGTAGTCGATATTGACCTCGTCCCCGGCCACCACCATCCGGTCCGTGACCTTCACGAAGGTCTGGTAATTGGCCAGGACCACGTTTTCTATCTGGAACTGCACCTCGGCGGCGTTGGGCACCTTCACGTCGTTGGAGACGGTGATGCCCTTATACTGGGGCAGGGCCACGCAGTCGGCGGCCTTCACGCCCTTGAAAAAACCGTTCTCATCCAGGCCCGTGGAGAGGGTGAACTCCCCGCCGCCCTCGGCTCCGCCTTCCTCGTCCCCGCCGCTGCAGGCGGCCAGGGAAAATATAAGGCCCAGGGCCAGAAGCACTGTCAGAACTCTTCTAAGCATATTCTTTTCCACCTTTTTCAGTTTTCAAAAACCGCATTGTCTATGATGAACTGGGGCACCAGCTGCTCGGAGAGCACGAAGCGCTTGGCGTAGGGCTTGCCGTAGCTGGCCAGGGCGGAGGCCATATCCTCCCCGCTGACGGAGGCGTCGTCGGCCTTCAGGCCCTCCCGCTCCGCAATGGCCTGGATGACCAGATAGTACTTGCAGAGGTTGTCCAGGGTGCTCTGCATGAGCTGCAGGAACTCCTCCCGGCGGCCGGTCAGGGATACGCCGGTGTTTATCTCGTAAACGGTGATCAGGTAGTTCTTGCAGTAGTTGACCACCGTATCGGGCATGGTCTTCACGTTGGAATCCGCCACGATGGCGTCAATCATATCGTCCTTGGCCTGGGCCAGGACCCAGTTTCTCACGTCCGCCACCAGCTCCTCTGCAGTGTAGAAGCCGTACTCCATGGCGATGGCGTCCGTCAGGGCGGGCATTGCGTCCATGTCCTTGATAAAATTGATGGTGGTGACGAATTTTGCGTCCTTGCCGTTCAGGCTCTCGTTGCCGTAGTCGGCAGGGAAGGTCACGTTCACGTCAAAGGTCTCCCCGGGCATGTGGCCGATTATCTGGTCCAGGAAGTCGTCAATATAGTTGGCGGCGCCGGCGGTCACGTCCGTGCCCTGGCCCTGGGTGCTGCCGCCGTCAAACTCCACGCCGGCGATGCTGCCCACATAGTCGATATTCACCAGGTCGCCCTTCTGAACGGCCCGGTCCGTAATCTTCTGGAAGGTCTGATAGGGGGCCAGCACCACGTTCTCCAGCTGATAGTTCACCTGGTCCTCATTGGCCACCTTCAGGTCGTTGGAGAGGGTTATTCCCTTATAGGGGGCCAGCTCCACGCAGTCGGCAGCCTTCACGCCCTTGAAGTAGCCGTTCTCATCCAGGCCCGTGGAGAGGGTGAATTCGCTGTAATCCACAACCTCTTGTTCTGTATTGTCGGCGGGGGTTTCCGTATTCCCGCTGCAGGCAAAAAGGGACAGGGCCAGCACAAGGGCCAATGCAAGGGAAAGAATTCTCTTAAGCATATGTTTTTCCACCTTACGTTCTGTTTCCGGGGCTTCCTCCCCATCTTGGTTCATTATAAACGCCTGCAGGCGGGAAATTGTGAACAAATTGTTAACAAGCGGCAAATCATCTGTAAACGGTGGATTTTCGCTCTTTTTTTATGGCGCATGCTGTGCTATAATCCATACTGATTTAATATGTACTTAACCCCATTGAAAGGAAAAACATAAATGAGCTTATTTACACGCCTCTTCGGCACCAGGAGCCAGCGGGAGGTCAAAAAGTTTGACCCCATCATTGCGAAAATCGACGCCCTGGAGGAGGAATACCGCTCCCTTACGGATAAGGAGCTGCGGGCCAAGACGGACGAGTTCAAGGCCCGCTATCAGAACGGGGAAACACTGGACGACCTTCTGCCGGAGGCCTTTGCGGCAGTGCGGGAGGCGGCGGGCCGGACCCTGGGCATGCGGCACTTCCGGGTGCAGCTGGTGGGCGGCATCGTTCTGCATCAGGGCCGCATCGCCGAGATGAAGACCGGCGAGGGCAAGACCCTGGTGGCCACCCTGCCGGCGTACCTGAACGCCCTGACGGGCCAGGGGGTACACATCGTCACCGTGAACGACTACCTGGCCAAGCGTGACAGCGAGTGGATGGGCAAGGTGTACCGGTTCCTGGGCCTTTCCGTGGGCCTCATCGTCCACGGCCTGGACAATGACGAGCGCCGGCGGGCCTACGCCGCCGACATCACCTACGGCACCAACAACGAGATAGGCTTTGACTACCTGCGGGACAACATGGCCATTTACAAGAGCCAGATGGTCCAGCGGGGCCACGCCTTCGCCATCGTTGACGAGGTGGACTCCATCCTCATCGACGAGGCCAGGACCCCCCTTATCATCTCCGGCAGCGGCGACGAGTCCACGGACCTGTACCGTCAGGCGGACGAGTTCGTAAGACGCCTGCGGAGGATAGTTTACGCCACCACCGATGAGAAGGAGGAGACCGGGGAGGATACGGACGCCGACTACGTGGTGG